>NZ_JBEPQT010000018.1:0-137664 GCF_040547985.1 Bradyrhizobium sp. LB14.3 | reverse complement strand
CGCAATGCGCGCCGACAAGACCGACCAGAGCTTCACTTCAATGATCTATCTGGCCGCGGCCGCGATAAACTCCAGATGAATCCCAACAGACCCTAAACCGAGGCTGACCCGTCCTGAGATGGAACGGTCGCCCGACCGCGCCGGGCGATTTTGTCTCGAACGAACGGAAAGACCTCTCAGGCGTTGTGTGGGTCCAACAAGGAATCCACCATGCAGAATATCGCAGAGCATATGGAAGTTATCGGCGCCGACGGCGTCCATGTCGGCACCGTCGACCGTGTCGAGGGCAACCGCATCAAGCTGACCAAGAAGGACAGCGGCGAGGGCAGCCACAGGGGTCACCATCACTTCATCGACAAGGGCCTCGTCGCCGATGTCGAGGGCAACAAGGTCCGGCTGTCGGCCAAGGCGGATGTCGCCGTGACGATGGAAGAGGAAAAGTAGCGGCTCGGCCCTTTCGTTCCTGATCCGTACCGCTATCCGCCCACCTGCACGTTCCGGTAGCTTCGGCCTTCGTTGCGTATCGTCAGGTGCAGGGAATGGCGGAGCCGGGCCGGCCGGTACGGTCGCAGGGGATCGCGGGGACTTGGCCCGCGGGCCGCGTTGCGTCCGCGGGCGGCCTTGCGCCTGCGGGTCTCGACCTCTGGACATCGCTGGTCGAGATCCTGCGCGCATGGGTACGCGCCGAGGCTGGCGCCGGGCGGCTGTTGCCGTGGGTGCCCGTGGCTTTCGGCTGCGGCATCGCGCTTTATTTCTCCGCCGATCATGAGCCGGTGCTGTGGGTCGTTGCCACGACCGCCGTCGCGCTCATGCTTGGCGCGGCTCTGTTGCGGCGGAGCCGGCTGTTCGCGCCGGCGATTATGATCGCGGCGGTCGCGGCCGGCTTTACCGTCGCGACCTGGAAGACGGCGCGCATCGCCCACCCGGTGCTGGCAAAGTCGCTCTACTCGGTGTCGTTGTCGGGCTTCGTCGAGGCTCGCGACATCCGCGAGCGCACCGACCGTTTCGTGCTGCGCGTTACCGCGATGGAGGCGCAGCGCAGCGACGTCAGGCTCGAGCGCGTTCGCCTGTCGGTCCGCAAGGGCACCGCGCCGGAGGTCGGCAGCTTCGTGCAGTTGAAGGCGCGGCTGATGCCGCCGCTCGCGCCGGTGCGGCCCGGCAGCTACGACTTTTCGCGTGACATGTTCTTCCAGGGCATCGGAGCCTCCGGTTTTGCAATGGGCGCAATCACGGTGGCGGCGCCGCCTGAGACTGGCGGCTTGCGGCTGCGTTACGCAGCCTTCATGCAAAGCCTGCGCGATGCGATCGACGCGCGCATCCGCGCCACGCTCGACGGCGACAGCCGCGCGATCGCGACTGCGCTGCTCACCGGCCGGCGCGATGCGATCACCACGCCCGTCAACGACGCGATGTTCATCTCCGGCCTCGGTCACGTGCTCTCGATCTCCGGTTATCACATGGCAGTCGTTGCCGGTGTCGTGTTTTTCGCGGTGCGCGCGCTGCTGGCTCTGATCCCGGGACTGGCGGCCGGCTTCGCCATCAAGAAATGGTCGGCGGCCGCGGCACTGGTCGCCGCTGCGTTCTACCTGCTGCTGTCGGGCGCGGAGGTCGCAACGCAAAGATCGTTCTTCATGACTGCAGTGGTGCTGATCGCGGTGATGGTCGATCGCCGCGCCATCACCTTCCGCACGCTGGCGGTGGCCGCCCTGATCGTGCTGGCAGTCGCGCCGGAGGCGCTGGTGCATCCGAGTTTTCAGATGTCGTTCGCCGCGACGCTCGGGCTGGTGGCGCTGGTGCAGATCGGCATGCCGAACCTGTTCGCATCGCCCGATCATTCGGCGACAGCGCGCGTTGCGATGTGGGGCGGGCGCGAGATCGCGATGCTGTTCATGGCTTCGCTGATCGCGGGACTTGCGACCACGCCCTATGCCGCTTTCCACTTCCACCGCGTCACCCCGTTCGGCGTGCTCGCCAATCTCGGTGCGATGCCGGTGGTCTCGGCGCTGGTGATGCCGGCGGGGCTGCTCGGGCTGCTTGCGGCTCCCTTCGGGCTCGATAGCGTGTTCTGGTGGCTGATGGGGATCGGCATCGACTGGATGGTCGTGGTCTCGCGCTGGGTCGCGGCATTGCCGGGCGCGATCGGCCGCATCCCGGCTTTCGGCATCGCGCCGCTGATCGCGGCGAGCCTGGGGATCATCGTGCTGGGCCTGTTGCGCACGCCGCTGCGCTGGTCCGGCGTACTGGTGCTGCTGGTCGCGATTCTCTGGGGGCTGTCGGTGCGGCAGCCCGACATCCTGATTGCCGGGGATGGCCAGAGCGTCGCGGTGCGGGGCAAGGACGGACATCTTCACCTGATCAAGACGAGCAAGGATAGCTTTTTGCTCAAGGAGTGGTTGGCTGCCGACGCCGATCCGCGCGATGCCGCCAGCACCTCGCTGGCGGCCGGCGTGTCTTGCGATGAATCCGGCTGCGTGACGCCGCTCGCCGATGGGCGGCTGGTCGCGCTGGCACTGCGCATCGACGCGCTGGCGGACGATTGCAACCGCGCCGCGCTGGTGGTGACGGCACGTCCCGCGCCGCCCGATTGCGCCGCGATGGTGGTCGATCGACGGCGGCTCGCGAGCCAGAGCGCGCTGGCGCTGACGCAGCGTGGTGACGGCTTTGCAGTTCAGGCGGTGAGGGAAAGAGGCACGAGCCGTCCCTGGTTGCCGGCCGGCGCAGGCGAAGGTGATTTCGACGGCAGTCTTGCGCCGAAAAAGATCCCGCCACGCAGCAAGGACGCAACGCCGGCGGAAATCGATTTGCAAGCCGACGATTAATTGGATCGTGCGGAGAGATGCAGTGGGCTGGTGCATCCGATCGGATTCGCTGGACGCAAACCACACCACCTCGCCGGCCACGGCCGGCGATTGCAAATCAATCCTGGCCTCCGATCCCGTGGCCGGAGGGCGACCGTGTCAGCCGATCGGCAGGCGCGTGATGGTCGGCTGCCTGTCGGCCATGATCTGCGGCTTGTGCTCGCGCTCGCCGGCCGGCAGCGTCACCGGCAGTTGCAGCACGGTCGCGCGCTGTCCTTCGACAAGCTGGGTCACCAGCACGTATTTGCCGTCGGGGAATTCGATCGCGTCATGATGGCGGTCGGGAATGTGCGGATCGATCTTGCCGAACTTGCCGACACGGGAATTGATCGTGCGTGTCCAGATCCAGCGATTATCGTAGCGGATGTTGTCGGCGAAGGCGAGCTCCGTTCCCGGCAGCAGGCAGACGGCCACAGTCGGATCGGCTGCGGACGCAAAACCACGCGTCGAGGTGCCGCGGAAGGTTGTCGTGACGACCGTCTCGCCGACTTCGGCGGGGCGCGACGCGATGGCATGCAGGCTGTAGTCACACATCGGGTGCTCCTCATGCTGGGATAGCAACCGGCGTCTCTTATCGAGGCGCAGGCCCCTATCAGAGTGGAAACACACAAGCCTCTGCTTGGTTATGGGCAAATCTGCGGCTGGTTTCCGCACGCCGCGATCACATTATCTTTCCCGAATCGGCGAGGAACAAAGCCTGCTCCTGGGCATTTCGGTCGCGCACGTCAGCGGCCGGAGATGCCCTTGCGCATGACGTCTCCTCAAACCGGAACGCCGCGAAGCCTCTGGGATGCTTGGTGCGGCGTGTCGAGGATGGGCCGCCGGAGAAGCGGCCGGATAATCTGTGCAGAACCAGGATGACTATCCAGCCGGAGCGGGCAATCCGTCCACTCCAATTGGTATTGCGTGACTGCCGTACGGGCTCAGTACTTTCGGTACAGCCCGATCAGCTTGCCCTGAATTTTTACCCGGTTCGGCGGCAGGATGCGCACCTCATAGGCGCCGTTGGCGGGCTCGAGCGCGATCGATGCGCCGCGGCGGCGGAAGCGCTTGAGGGTTGCTTCCTCGTCGTCGATCAGCGCCACCACGATGTCGCCGGTATCGGCGCTCTCGTTGCGCTGGATCAGCGCCATGTCGCCGTCGAGGATGCCGGCCTCGACCATGGAATCGCCGCGCACTTCGAGCGCGTAGTGCTCGCCCGAGCCAAGCATGTCAGGCGGTACGCTGATAGTGTGGCTACGGGTCTGCAACGCCTCGATCGGTGTGCCGGCCGCAATCCGGCCCATCACCGGCACCGCGACCGGACGTTCACCATCGTCCGCGGGCAGGCTGGAGCTCGCACGTACCTTGCCGAGATTGCCCTCAATGACGCTCGGCGTGAAGCCGCGGCGGCTGCCGGCGGCGGCCTGGAGCTCGGGCAATTTGATGACCTCGATCGCACGGGCGCGGTTGGGCAGGCGTCGGATGAAGCCGCGCTCCTCGAGCGCCGTGATCAGGCGATGGATGCCCGACTTCGAGCGCAGGTCGAGCGCATCCTTCATCTCGTCGAAGGAGGGCGGCACGCCGCTTTCCTTCAGACGTTCATTGATGAACCGCAGAAGCTCGTATTGTTTGCGCGTTAACATCTCGACCAAAGTCTCCCGGTTGATGTCGTTCGATTCCGAGACGCTGAATTCAGCAATAAGCTGCTACACGCTCGAAACAAATCATGAACGGACACTATATGTTCGATATGTGTTCCGCAACTGCTTAATTTACCGTGAACAGAGCGAAGTTCGCGGAACATGCGTTGTCGGGGCGCTCACACGGGGAGCCGCAACACCTCGCAAGGTGTGCCTGCTTCGGCTTTCGGCGCGAACGGTGCGCGCACGAGAAGTACCTGTGCCGCAGCGAGATTCGCAAGCAGCGAAGAGTCCTGATGGTTGACGGGAAGGGCAACGCGCGTGCCGTCGTCGCGCTCCTCCAGATGCGCGCGCAGATAGTCTTCCCGCTGGTCGTTGGCGCCGACGTCGCGGCCGAGCACGGCGCGCTCGCGGCGATGGTGAATCACTGAACGGCCCGAGAGAGCGCGAATCAGCGGCACCAAGAACAGGAAAGCGCAGACGTAGGACGACACGGGATTGCCCGGCAGGCCGATCACCTCCATCGCGCCGAGCCGCCCGTGCATCATCGGCTTGCCCGGCCGCATCGCGATCTTCCAGAACGCCATCGTTATGCCTTCGTCCCTCAGCGCCTGCTGGACCAGATCGTGGTCGCCGACCGATGCGCCGCCGGTCGTGATCAGGATGTCGGCTCCGCTCTCGCGGGCGCGTCGAATGCCGACGGTGGTGGCCTCCAGCGTGTCGGTGGCAATACCGAGGTCGATGGTCTCGGCGCCCTCGCTGCGAGCGAGAGCGTGCAGGGCGTAGCCGTTGGAATAGACGATCTGGCCGTGACCGGGCGTGGTGCCCGGCATCACCAGCTCGTCGCCGGTGGCGAGGATCGCGACCTTCGGACGTCGGCAAACGGAGAGGTGCGGGTGATTCATCCCGGCCGCAAGCGCGAGGTCGCGCTCGGTGAGACGGCTTCCCTTGCGCAGGAGCACGTCGCCGTCGCGGAAATCGACACCGGCGGGCCGGATGTGCCGTCCGGCGATCGCGGCTTCCTTGATCGTGATGCGCTTGCCGTCGGCGACCGTGTCCTCCTGGATCACGACGGCGTCGGCGCCGTAGGGAACGACGCCGCCGGTGAAGATCCGCACGGCCTCGCCGGCGCCGACTGTTCCCGCGAACGGCCGACCTGCCGCGACCTCGCCGATGACGGTGAGCTTCGAATCGATCGTCGCGGCATCGGCCGCACGCACCGCGTAGCCATCCATCGCCGACATCGCCTGTGGCGGCTGCGTGCGCCGGGCCGCGGCGTCGCGCGCGAGCACGCGATGGTAGGCTTCGTCGATGGCAACCATCTCTTCGGGCAGCGGCTCTGCACCCGCCAGCACCGCGGCAAGCGCGTCAGAAACCGGCATCAAGGCCACGGCGAAAACTCCTGCTCGGCACGTTCGGGCGAATGTTCCGCAAGTCTTCTAGCGGAGCGCGGGCGCAGAGGCAAAAACAGCTGAGCGGGGACAGTCATCCCGCTGCTTCACATTGTTCTGGAAGGCAAGATCAAGCCCGTCGCGGCATGATCCGAGGAACGAGACAGATCGGCAGGAGAGTGACCATGGCAGGGACGAGATGACGACCGCCCCGGCCAGCACCGATCAGGTCGCTGTCTGCTCGGGACTTACGTCGGGCGCCTTCGGCCCCTGATCCTTGTCGGGAAGCGGATCGGCCTGGGATTTCAGGTCGGCGGCCTTGCTCACGAGCTTGGCGGAAAGGGCCGAGTCTGAGGTTGTCCTGGCGAATTCAAGAAGAAGAGAGGCCTGCTTGGTGAGGTAGGTCTTGCCCAACACGATGATGCATCCGTCCGTAGAAGTCCCAACGGACTCAAGAGTCCGGAGGGTGGCATTCCGTTCCCGGAACTCTGTCTAAAAATGCACAAAGTGTTTTGGTTCCTCGTCCCCGGGGTGAAATTGTTCCGGATCGGCAGGTCGGCTTGCCTGGCAATGTGCTGGGGCGGGCGGTCAAATCCCCAGCGCCTTGAGGGCGATCCCGACGTCACGCGGCGAGATCACATGCACCGCCGTCATGCCGCGCGCCCGCGCGCCTTTGATGTTCTCGGCAAGATCGTCGAAGAACACGATACGCTCGGCGGGCACGCCGATCGCAGCAATGACGTGGTCGAAGGCCTCCGCATTCGGTTTGCGCAGGCCGATGCTGGACGACAAATACAGCTCGCGGAAATGGCGGAGGACGTCGGCATATTCCTTCGAGAAATAGTCCACGTGCGGCCGGTTGGTATTGGAGAAGACGTAGAGCGGCATCTGCTTCGCTGCCCGCGGCAACAGCTCGGCGATATCAGGCATTTCGCCGGTGAAGATCGCGTTCCAGCCTTCCAGGAACTGCGCGTCCGAAATGCCGATTCCGAGCGAATCTCGCAACGAGGCGAAATAGTCCTCGTCACTGAGCTTGCCCACCTCGTGCAGCCGATAGGCTTCGCTGTCCCGCACGTAGCGCGCGACGATGGCATCGGGCTCGCAGCCAGCATGTCCCGCCCAGCAGGCGATCGCCTTGGAGAAATCGATATCGAGCACCACGCGGCCGAGATCGAACAGAAGCGCATCCGCGCTGCCGGGAGAGAGCGATGTCATAGCGTCCTTTCACTCAGTATCGATATGGCTCGTGGTCGAACAGCGGAAACGCGCTGAACACGCTCGGCGCGTTGGTTGCGGTCGCTGCATGGAGGCAGGATTTGTCGACCTCGGCGAACGAAGTCGCACCCAGCAAGCCGAGGCAACGCAGCACTTCGTCCTCGAGCAGCTCCAGCATGCGCGCCACGCCGGCTTCGCCGGCCGCCGCCAGTGCCCAGCATTGCAGCCGGCCGATGCCGACGAGGTCGGCGCCCGCCGCGATCGCCTTGACGATGTCGGTGCCGCGACAGACACCGCCATCGACCATGATTTTGGCGCGGCCCTTCACGGCATCGACGATCTCGGGCAGCACGTGCATGGCGCCGCGACCGTGATCGAGCTGACGGCCGCCATGGTTGGAAACGTAGATCCACTCGACGCCGTGATCGATCGCGATCAGCGCGTCCTCTGGCGTCGCGATGCCCTTGAGGATCAGCGGGATCTTGAACTTGTCCTTGATCATCTTCACCGTCCGCCACTCCAGGCCCTTCTGGAAATCGCCGCCGGTGGCGCGCAGGCGGCTCTCGCGAACGTACCGCTTGGCGATGTCACGCTCGCGACGGCTGTAATGGGCGGTATCGACGGTCAGGCAGAAGGCGGCATAAGCGTTCTTCTCGGCCCGGCTGACAACGTCGGCGACGAAGGCATCGTCGCCGCGCACATAGAGCTGGTAGAGGCGCAGCGCGCCAGGTGCGGCCTCGGCGGTCTTCTCGAGGCCGGGCTCGGACACCGAACTCAGCATGTGCGCCGCACCGAAAGTGCCGCAGGCGCGTGCCACGCTCGCCGCGCCATCCGGATCGAAGATTTCGAGCGCGCCGACGGGGGCGAGCACCACCGGCAGGCGCATCTTGCGGCCGAATTGCTCGACCGAGCCGACGACCTTGCTGACATCGCGCAGCACGCGCGGGCGGAAGGCGATTTCGTCCAGCGCCATGCGGTTGCGACGCATCGTGGTCTCGGTCTCGGCGGCGCCGACGATGTAGTCCCAGGCGTTCTGGTTCAGGTTGGCACGCGCCTTGCGGATGAATTCGTGCAGGTTCTGGAACGGCTCGGCGCTGGCGCCGAGTTCGACGTTCCTCTCCGGCCGGGTGCGGGGCGCGTCATTCATTGTTGTCCTCCCGAGAATTTGAACTCTTATTGTCATCGCCTATCGTGTCCGGCCCTCCAAAACCATCCTAAAATCGCATAGCTGCGAGGCGTGGGCCGGCGGACCGATTCCCGTCTTGCGCGAAACGGTTTCGGAACGTTGCCAAAAGTTTAGGCTCGGGCGAAGGGATTTTTTACGGTCTAGCCGCCGGCGTGGTATCTCGGCCTTGAAGAAACCAGAATGGTATTGTGAACAGCGGGCTGGATCGCCATTTGCATGGCGCCGCCGAAGCCCAAAGCAAAAAGGCCTGTCTATCCATGCGGAAAACCCTGCTGTTCCCCTTGGGCGCGCTCACCGGAGCGTGTCTGACCCTTTTGGTAGCCAGTCCGCACGGCGGCGTATGGGCAGCACGGGCGGCAGCGAGCGCGAATGACGCCTATTCCCAGCTCAATTTGTTCGGCGAAGTATTCGAGCGGGTGAAGGCGAGCTATGTCGAGAAACCCGACAATGCCAAGCTGATCGAAGGCGCGATCACCGGCATGGTGACCGCGCTCGATCCGCATTCGCGCTACATGAACGACAAGGCCTGGACCGAGATGCAGGAGACCACCTCCGGCGAGTTCGGCGGGCTCGGCATCGAGGTCACGATGGAGGAGGGCCTCGTCAAGGTCGTCTCGCCGATCGACGACACGCCGGCGTCCAAGGCCGGCATCATGTCGGGCGACCTCATCAGCAAGATCGACGGCGATGCCGTGCAGGGCATGACACTCGAGCAGGCCGTCAACAAGATGAAGGGCCCGGTCGACACCCAGACAAAGCTCACGATCGTGCGCAAGGGGGCCGACGCCCCGCTCGACGTCGCGATCAAGCGCGAGATCATCCATGTACGCCCCGTCCGCTTCCACGTCGAGAACGGCGATATCGGCTATATCCGCGTCTCCTCGTTCAACGAGCAGACCACCGACGGCCTGAAGAAGGCAATCGCGTCGATCTCCAAGGACATCCCGCAGGAGAAGCTCGTGGGCTACGTGATGGACCTGCGCAACAATCCGGGCGGATTGCTCGACCAGGCCGTGTCGGTGTCGAGCGCGTTTCTGCAGCGCGGCGAGGTCGTCTCGACCCGCGGCCGCAATGCGGAAGAGACTCAGCGCTTTACCGCGCACGGCGGCGACCTCACCAAGGGCAAGCCGCTCGTGGTTCTGGTCAACGGCGGCTCGGCTTCGGCCTCCGAGATCGTGGCCGGCGCGCTGCATGACCACAAGCGCGCGACCATCATCGGCACGCGCTCGTTCGGCAAAGGCTCGGTGCAGACCATCATTCCGCTCGGTGCCCGCAATGGTGCGCTGGCGCTGACCACGGCGCGCTACTACACGCCGTCGGGCCGCTCGATTCAGGCCCAGGGCATCGCGCCCGACATCGAGATCCTCCAGGACGTGCCGCCTGAGCTGAAGGGCCGGATGGACACCATGGCGGAGTCCCAGATGCGCGGCCATCTTCAGGCGGCCGATGGCACGGAGCAGACCGGATCACAGTCCTATGTTCCGCCGGAAGAGAAGGACGACAAGGCGCTACATACGGCCTATGACTTCCTGCACGGCCAAACCGCGAATGCTGTCGCGGCCAAGCCTGCGCCGAAGGCTGCGGTGCCGAACTAAGTCTCGCGATTCCAGACATCGATCGCCCGGGAGTGGATGACCGCTCCCGGGCGAATTCGTTTGGGACGCTGCAACGACGCGACCTCCAGGTTCACATCGGTCAAGCGCTCGGTCTCAACTGCGTCATGGCAACGCCGGACATCGCGAGCAGCCCGCCGATGATCAACTTTGAGGTCATGTGTTCGCCAAGAAACAACACGCTCGACATCAGGGCGAACACCGGAAGTAGCAGACCGAAAGGGGCGACGCGACCCATCGAGCAACGCCCGATCAGCCAGAACCAGAGTCCAAACCCGACAATTCCTCCGATGAAAATCGTGTAGGCGAGTGCCAGCCAACCATGTCCATCCGCCGTGACAAGGCTCGCGAGTTGTCCGTGTTCAAGGAGCAACGACATCAACATGACCTGCGGCACCGTGAGCAGCGAGGACCACCCCATCAACATCAGGGGATCAAAAGGGCCGTAGCGCTTCGTCAAGACGTTGGACATGGCGAATGCGAAGGCTGCCCCGACCACGAGCAGCAGGGGAAGCGCGTTTGCCGACAGGCCGGGCTCCGCCGCCAATACGACCACGCCGACAAATGCAAGCACCACTCCGGCGGACGTGGTGAGAGACGGCCTCTCCGCGAGCAGCGGCCACGCCAACAGGACGGTGAAGGGCGGCGCGAGTTGATATGCGACGGCCGACATGCTTCCCGAGCCGAGCCCAAGGCCAACATAGAAGAGCCCGAAGTTCAGCCCACCGAGGAAAATCGAAATAGCTACGATGGGGCCGAACTGTGCACGCGTGGGCCGTTTGACGAACGGAACGAGCAACAGCGCGATGGCCAGGAAGCGCAGTGCGAGGAAGAAGAGAGGCGGAAACTCCGTAACGCCTACCTTGATGGCGACGAACTGATAACCCCAGAGCAAGGGGACGGCCACCGCACAGACGATCTGGATGGCAGACATGGCATTCTTCCTTTCAAGACCGATCAGTCTAGATATCGACGCGCCAATAGCGGAGGCGTCCATGGGTTGTTTACCTAAATGGGTTGTTTCCTAATGAAGCGGTCGAGAAGAGCGTCAACGGCGGCTTGCGACGTGATCCGTGTCGGTGCCGTTTTGGCGACCACGCGTAGCCCCCAAAGGAAACAGACGAGAATTCGGGCGGCACTGGAAGGCTCGACGCCATCGGCCAATTTGCCCGCCGCCTTGGCGCGGGACAGGGCATCAGCCAGCTTGGCCTCCATGGCCTTGAAAAAGCTCCCGATGCGGCGATCAACTTCAGCGTCACGGCCGGCCAGTTCCATGGCCGTGGCCACCAGCAGGCATCCGCGCCGACCATTGGCACCGCTCGTTCGCTCAACGTAGCCGGCAAGGTAGGCCCGCAGGCCGTCGACCGGCTCTCTGCGGGGGTCGAGTTCGACGTCCATCCGCGTCACGGCATCGGCGACGTAGCGATCAAGTGAACGCAAGAACAGCGAGTGCTTGTCCCCGAAAGCGGCGTAGAGGCTGCCACGCGATAGCTTCGTCGCTCGAAGCAGGTCTGGTAGCGCCGTGGCGTGATAGCCGCGCGACCAGAACACGCCCATCGCCTGTTCGACAGCGGCTTCCGTGTCGAAACTTCGGGGACGGCCACGGGGCAACTGCACTGGGCTTTGGCGGCGCATCTCCGATATATAGACCAAATGGTCTTGAATTCCAAGCGGTCGCTCGCGCCAATTGGCTGTCCGTCGATGTTTCTAGCCCGCTTCGCGGCGTCGGCTCTCGTTTCCACCGCGCTGGGCGAGCCGGCTGCGATGGAGCGCGAACAGCTCCAGCACCTTGTCGGCAGGCTTCGCGGCGCTGAACAGATAGCCTTGCATCTCGGAGCAGCCGAGCGCGCGAAGCAGCCGCTGCTGCTCCTCGGTCTCGACGCCCTCGGCCGTGGTGGTCATGCGGCGAGCGGCCGCGAGATTGACGACGGCCTGCACGATGCTGGCGGAGCCGTCGGGGCCGGCGATGTCGTTGACGAAGCAGCGGTCGATCTTGATCTTGTCGAACGGGAAGCGGTGCAGATAGCTCAGGGAGGAGTAGCCGGTACCGAAATCGTCGAGCGCGATGCGCACGCCGATGGCGCGGAGTTGATGCAGGATCGCGAGCGCGGTGTCGTCGTCGCGGATCAGCACCGCCTCGGTGATCTCGAGCTCGAGCCGGCTCGCCGGCAAATTGGAGGCAGCGAGCGCCGCCATGATCTTCAGCGCCAGCGTGCCGCTCTTGAACTGCACCGGTGAGACGTTGACGGCGAGGCGGATGTCGTCGGGCCAGTTGGCGGCGTCCCGGCAGGCGGTCGCCAGCACCCATTCCCCGATCTCGTTGATCAGGCCGGTGTCCTCGGCGATCGGGATGAACTCGGCCGGCGAGACCATGCCGCGCTCGGGATGACGCCAGCGCACCAGCGCCTCGCAGCCAGTGATGCGGTCGTCCTTCAGGCTGAGGCAGGGCTGGTAATAGACATCGAGGCCGCCATGGGCGATGGCGTGGCGCAGATCGATCTCGAGCTGCCGCCGCTCGTGGACCTTGGCGTCCATCTCCGGCTCGAAAAAGCGATAGGTGCGGCGTCCGGCGGCTTTGGCGGCGTACATCGCCATGTCCGCGTTCTTCAGGATCTGGTCGAGCGCCGTTCCGTGGTCGGGTGCCAGTGCGATGCCGATGCTGGCGTCGGTGGCAAGATGATGGCCCATGCAGTCAAACGGCGCGCGGATGGCCTCGAACAGCCGCGCGACGAGCTCGTTGACCTGATCCAGCGACGTCACCGCGCTCTGTACGATGGCGAATTCGTCGCCGCCAAGCCGCGCCACGAAGTCCGCCGGGCCTGCGCACCGGCGGAGGCTCTGCGCGACCGACTTCAGGAGTTCGTCGCCGACGAGATGCCCGAGCGCGTCGTTGACGCCCTTGAACTCGTCGATGTCGATATAGTGCACCGCGAGTTGTTCGCCCGCGGCGACGAGAGCCAGTTCCTCGCGCAGATGCTCGTGGAACAGGGTGCGGTTGGGCAGGTCGGTCAGCGCGTCGTAATGAGCGAGATGGGTGATGCGCTCCTCGATGCGCCGGCGCTCCGTGATGTCCTCGTGTGTCGCCACCCAGCCGCCGTCCGTGAGCGGTTCGTTGACGATCTGGATCGAGCGACCGTCGGAGGTGTCGACCACCATCGAATTGCGCATATGGATGTCGCGCAGGACCCGTGCGATATACGGGTCCACATCGCCGGTGAAAGAGCCGGTGGCGCTGCGGTGCGCAATGATGTCGTGGAAGCTACAGCCGGGTCTCACGATTTCGGCAGACAGCCCGTACATCTCTATGTAGCGCTGATTGCAGATCACGAGCTGCTGCGAGGCGTCGAACAGCAGCAGGCCCTGGGTCATGTTGTTGACGGCGCGGTCAAGACGCTGCTTTTCCAGCGTCAGCCGTTCCCGCGAAAGGCGGTGCTGCTCAAGGAGCTTGCGCACGATCGCGATCAGGACGCCCGCGATGGCGAGCGCGGAAGAGGCGGCGACCGAGATCAGGATGCCGATCTGCTCGCGCCAGTCCATCAGTGCCGCCGCGCGCGTCGTGGTAGCCATCATCAGGATCGGGAAGTGGGGCAGGGCACGCGAGGAGATCAGCCGGTCCTCGCCGTCGACGGGACTCATGAAGCGGCCGGCGAAGTGATCGAGCCCGAAGACCCTCTGGTGCTCGAACGGACCGTTCTTGAAATTTCGTCCCATCAATTCGCCGGAATGGGGATATCGGGCCAGCAGCGTGCCGTCCCGATGCAGCATCGAGATCCTCGCGCCTTCGCCGAGCACGACGGTCTCGAAGAATTTTTCGAAGCCTGCCGGCTCGATGCCGCGTCCGACCACACCCATGAATTCGCCGTTCGGTCCGACGATCTTGCGCACGATGAGGATGGTCCAGGCTCCGGAGATGCGACTGTGCAGTGGCTCGATCAGGACGTCGGGAGCATTGGGATCATATCGAAAGGTCCGGAAATAGGCGCGATCGGCGACGTTCAATTTCGGGACTGGCCATGCCGTCGACGAATTGATCAAATTGCCTTCGGCATCGATGATGTTGACGCCGCCCATGTAGGGCAGTGCCTCGATCTTCGAGCGCAGCATCCGGTGGATGTCCTGGCCGGAGAGGCGTTTGCGATAGTCCGCTGCACTGGTGATGCCGGTGGCGCGAACGTGGTCGACGAAATCCTGCTGGATGACGGCGAAATCCTGCAATTGCTGGTCGAAATGATGGGCCAGCATCAGCACGGTGTTTTCCAGCTCGCGGCCGGAATTGCGAAGCGCACGTTCGCGGAAATTCTGCGCCATCAGCGTCGCGCCGACAGCGATCGCCGCGATCAGCAACATGCCGCCCACCACCAGCCAGCGGATCGGTCCGCTGCGGACGAAGGCATGGTCAAAAAGGCGGCTGCCGAATCTCGTCATCATGATCGATCGTTGTCATGCACACGCCAGGGTCAATTCGCGGCCCCGGAAACATCCGTTGGTTTACGGGAACGGGGTGGAGGCGAAGTTAGGAAGGTGGGTTAATGCGCCGTGAATGGACACGCACAAATACGATCGATGCGCGAAGCCGGGAGGCGTGCAGAACATCAAGTTCGGATCGATCAGCTCTTCATTGCGTTGATCGTCCGCGTGCTGCGGCGCCCCAGGATCGCCACAACGATCAGCGCCGCGACGATGTTCGCGGCGGCGCTGATCAGGATCGGCAGCGCGTAGCTGTGGCTCGCATCATAGGCGAAGCCGGCAGCGCTCGGGCCGACCAGCGTCCCGAAGGCAACGCTGGTGTAGAGAACGCCGATGATGCCGCTGACGTTGAGTCCGCCGAAATAGTCCATCACGACCGCTGGTAGCACCGCGACCCAGCCGCCGTAGAACACGCCGTAGATGAAGGCGAAGGCGGCGAGGGCCCAGACATCAGCGGCAATGGCCCAGATCGCCATCGCGAACGCCATTCCGATCAGGACCATGATCAGAGAGCGGTCGCGGCCCATCCGGTCGGCGACCGCGCCGAGGAAGAAGCGGCCCGCGGTGCTGCCGGCCCCGATCACGCCGAGCAGCAGCACGGCAGAGGACGCCGCGACCCCGTGGTCGCGCGCGTAAGGCACGAGATGAACGAATGGAACGAAGGCGCCGAACGAGCAGACCAGACACGATACATAAAGGGCGATAAACCGCGTCGACCGGACGGCCTCGCGCACCGAGGCGCCGCCGGCGTTGTTTGCGTCCGCCGAATCGCAAGGCGGATCGCCGTCGGGTCGGAGGCCGCGGTTCTTCGGATCGTTCTCGATGAGCAGCGACATCCCGCCGCCTAGCACCAGCGCGATCGCGCCCAGCACCAGATAAGCGCCGCGCCAGCCCGTCGATGCGATCAGCAATGAGGCGAGCGGCGGAATCGCCAGCGTACCGAGCCCGATGCCGCTCACCGCGAGCCCAGAGGCAAAGCCGCGGCGCTTGACGAACCAGCGTTGGACCGCGCCGATTGCTGGAACATAGGCGCAGCCGACGCCGAGGCCGACGCCGAGCCCGTAGGCGAGATAGACCTCCACGAGGGAACGTGCAGCGCTCGCGGCCGCTAGTCCAACCGCCATCAGGATCATGCCCGCGACGGCCAGTGGACGCGAACCGAGCCGGTCGGCGAGGGGGCCGCTGACGAGTCCGAGGGCGAAGTACAGAAAGCCCGCAATCGAGAACACCAGCGAGATTGAACCGCGGGAGGCGCCGAAATCGCGCTGGAGCGGCTCGAGAAATGCGCTGAATGTGTAGACAGAACCAAAGCCGACGAACATGACGGCAAATGCCCCCGCGACGACGAACCAGCCGTGGAAGATGCTTCGCCCAGCGGGCTTGAATGGAATGGTCAATGCTGCCTCCGCGAGGTGGGGGAAGGATGGCGACGATGCCAGGACGTGACACGCTGGAACGTTGCGCCAGCGCGAACCAGCGTGGCCTCGTCGAGATGGGCGGCGACTAGCTGGAACGCGATCGGCAGTCCGTCCGCCGATGCACCACCTGGTAGCGTGATCGTGGGATGACCGGTCATGTCGAACGCGCAGGTGTAGCGCTGCAGCTTCGCAATCAGATCCGGCTGCTCGCCGAGCGTCCGGATCATGGTCAGCGTCAACGGCGCGAAAGGATGTACCGGGATCAGCAGCAGGTCGATGGTCTCGAACAGCGCAGTCACCTGGCCGCGCAGTGCCAGCCGCCGCAGCAGGATCTTCTGATAATCGAGACCGGAGAGCGCGCGACCAGCCTCGAGCAGCGAGGCGAGGATCGGACCATACTCGTTCTTGCGGGCGGGATAGGTCGCCTCGTGCGCGACCGCTGCTTCCACCGCGCAATTAGGGGTCCAGTCGGTGATCGCCTGTCTTACGTCGGGAAATCTGACGTTGACGGTGTAGGCGCCAAGCGCGCGGAAAGCATCAATGGCATCCGCCAACACGTGTTGTGTCGCAACGTCCACGTCCTCGCTGTTCCAGGCAGCGTCGACGCCGATCCGCAAGCCCCGCACGTCCTGTGCGGCCGCGGCAAGATAGTCCGGCACCGGATTGAGCAGCGACGTCGGGTCGTTCGGGTCGTGTCCGGCGATGACCCCAAGCAGCACGCCGGCATCGACAGCGCTGCGGCCGATTGGTCCGATATGGTCGAGCGTCGCGGCCAGCTCGAACGTGCCGTGGCGGCTGACGCGGCCCCAGCTCGGTTTCAGCCCGGTCAGGCCGTTGGCGGCGGAGGGCCAGCGGATCGAGCCGCCGGTGTCGGAGCCGAGCGAGCCGAAGCAAAGTCCGACGGCCGTCGCAACCGCCGAGCCGCTGGATGAAATACCCGGCCAGTAATCCGGATTCCATGGATTTCGCGGTGGCGTCGCCAACGGATGGTGATCGGAATAGGCGCCCTCGGTGAGCTGCAACTTGCCGAGCACCACGGCGCCTGCATCCCTGAGCCTGCGCGCGACGGTCGCATCTTCACCGGGACGAAAATCGCGATGAAGCGTAGTGCCGGTCGCCGTCGGAATGCCCTTGGTCCAAAACAGATCCTTCAGCGCAATCGGTACGCCATGCAGCGGGCCCCGGTACTGGCCATTTGCGATTTCGGCATCCGCGGCTTTCGCCTCGTCGATAGCCGTTTCCGCCATCACGTGAACGTAGCTGCCGAGTTCACGGTCCAGGGCGTCGATACGGTCGAGTTGCGCGCGCGTCACATCCAGCGCGGAGATTTCGCGCGCCTTGAGGCGTGCAGCAAGCTCGGTGAGTTCGAGATAGTGCAGGGCTTCGGCCACGGCGTTCTCCATTTTTTGTCATCGCAATGACGCTCGGTCTCAACGAGTAATCGACACCGGTATAGATAAAATACAGGTGTCTATTGCTGTCAACCGGTAAATATGTTTTACTGGTGTTTTAGTTCCTGTGGTGTCCTGATGTCGAAAGAGTCACGCAAATTCCAGGTTCCCGACGCGCTGGCGAACGTCTACGATTTCGCCAACACGCTCGATGTTCGCCACTTCACGCATTTCGGTGTGGAGCACCCGCAGAGCGACGAAATTGCCGGGATGAAGCAGATCGCGGACTGGATGCAGGAGCGCGTCCTCGGCGGCGGCGGACGCATCACGCCCGCGATGTTCGCTACCGCGCTGCGGCTGCGCGAAGCGCTACGCGCCTATCTGCAATGCGACCCAGCCGAGCGGCGCCGGAACAAGGAGGTTCTCGGCGCGCTCGGTGACGCGCTCGCGGCGTTTCCGTTGCGGGTGGAGGCGCGGGTTGGCTGCGGCGCAGTATTATCGGCGATGCGCGCGGATGCGCTCGCCGGCCTGTCGACTATCGCTATCGAGCTGCACAACGCAACGCTTGTGGGAACGCTGGACCGGCTGAAGATGTGCGCCTCGGAGGAATGCCGCCGGGTGTTCTTCGACCGGTCGAAACCATCGACGCGGCGGTGGTGCATGTCGACGCTGTGCGGCAATCGGATGAAGACGCGCGCCTATCGCGAGCGGCAACGCGAGGCGAAATAGATCAGCGGCAATCAGGCGCGGTAATGGCCGGACTTGCCGCCGAGCTTCTCGACCAGGTGGATGCCCTCGATGCGCACGCCGCGCTCGACCGCCTTGATCATGTCGTAGATGGTGAGGCAGGCGACCGACACGGCGGTGAGCGCCTCCATCTCGACGCCGGTCGGGCCCGTGACCTTCACGCTGGCGCGGACGAGGCAACCCGGCAGCTTTGCGTCGGGCTCGATGTCGACCGTCACCTTTGACAGCGCGAGCGGATGGCAGAGCGGGATCAGCTCCGAAGTGCGCTTGGCGGCCATGATGCCGGCGATGCGGGCGGTGCCGAGCACGTCGCCCTTCTTGGCGTTGCCGGAGACGATCAGGTCGAGCGTCGCCTTGGTCATGACGACGCGTCCTTCCGCGACCGCGAGCCGCTCGCTCGCGGGCTTGTCGGACACGTCAACCATCCGCGCCTCGCCGGAGGCGCCGATATGGGTGAGGGCGGGGCCGGTCTTCGTCGGTTTGGCCTTTGCGGGCTTACGCGCCATCAGCGCGTGCCTGTGGCGCGCGCGGTCTCGCGTGCGAGCAGCGTGCGCGTCGCAGCGGTGACGTCGGCTTGGCGCATCAGGCTCTCGCCGACCAGGAAGGTCGAGATGCCGACGCGCGCGAGCCGGGCGAGATCGGCGGGCGTGAAGATGCCGCTCTCGCCGACCATCAGCCGGTCGCCGGGGATCAGCGGCGCCAGGGTCTCGCTGGTCGCTAACGTGGTCTCGAAGGTACGCAGATTGCGGTTGTTGACGCCGATCATCGGCGAACGCAGTTTTAGCGCGCGGTCCAACTCGGCGCGGTCGTGAATCTCGATCAGCACGTCCATGCCGTAGGCGAGGGTGGCGTCCTCGATGTCCTTTGCCGCGGCATCATCGAGCGCCGCCATGATGATCAGAATACAGTCGGCGCCGTGCGCGCGGGCCTCCGCCACCTGATAGGTGTCGAACATGAAATCCTTGCGCAGCACCGGCAGTGAAGTTGCCGCGCGCGCGGCCACCATGAAGTCGAGATGGCCCTGGAACGAGGGCGTGTCCGTCAGCACCGACAGGCAGGCGGCGCCGCCGGCCTCATAGGCCCTGGCGAGCAGCGGCGGATCGAAATCGGCGCGGATCAGGCCCTTTGACGGCGAGGCCTTCTTGACCTCCGCGATCAGCGCGTAGTCGCCGCTGGCGTGCTTGGCTTTGATTGCTCGCACGAAGCCGCGCGGTGCTGCTTGCGCCTTGGCTTGCGCCTCCACAGCCGACAGCGGCTGCGCGCACTTGGCGGCTGCGATTTCCTCGCGCTTGTAGGCTTCGATCTTGGTCAGGATGTCCGACATGTCAGGCTCAGCCGTTCGAGACCGCGATCAAATGTTTCAGCCGCGCGCTCGCCGCGCCGCTGTCGAGCGATTTTGCGCCGATCGCGACGCCTTCCTTGAGGTCCCTGGCACGCCCGGCCACGACCAATGCGGCAGCCGCGTTGATCAACGCGACATCACGGTAGGGGCTCGGCTTGCCGTCGAGCACGCTTTGGAGCGCGATCGCATTGGCGTCGGCGTCGCCGCCTTTGAGTGCACCGGCCTCGCAGCGCGGCAGGCCGGCGTCTTCCGGCGTCACCTCGAAATTCCGGATCTCGCCATTGTGTAGCGCGGAGACGAAGGTCGGGCCGGTGAGGGTAATTTCGTCGAGGCCATCGGAGCCGTGCACGACCCAGGCGGATTCGGAGCCGAGGTTCTTGAGCACTTGCGCCAGCGGTTGCACCCATTGCCTGGAGAACACGCCAACCATCTGCCGCTTCACGCCGGCCGGATTGGACAAGGGGCCGAGCAGATTGAAGATCGTGCGTGTCGCGAGCTCCACCCGGGTCGGGCCGACGTTCTTCATGGCGGGATGATGGGCGGGGGCGAACATGAAGCCGATGCCGCATTCGCGCACGCAGCGGCTGACCTGATCCGGCCTCAGATCGATCTTCACCCCGAGCGATGCCAGCACGTCGGCGGCGCCCGAGCGCGACGACAGCGCGCGGTTGCCGTGCTTGGCCACCGGCAGACCTGTGCCCGAAACGACGAAGGAGGCGCAGGTCGAGACATTGACCGAGCCGGAGCCGTCGCCGCCAGTGCCGACGATGTCGACGGCGTCCGCGGGCGCGTCGACCGTGAGCATCTTGGAACGCATCGCCGAGACCGCGCCGGTGATCTCGTCCACGGTCTCGCCGCGTACCCGCAGCGCCATCAGGAGGCCGCCCATTTGCGAGGGCGTAGCCTCGCCGGACATCATGGCGTCGAAGGCGGAAGCCGCTTCATCACGCGACAGGCTGGCGCCGGTCGCCACTTTTCCAATGATCGATTTCAGGTCGTCCATCGCGTGCTTTCAACTGCTCTACTGGTTCGCGCCCGTCACCTGCGCGAAGGCGGCCTGATTAATGGTGGTGCCGATGTCGGTTTCGAGCCTGTTGACGTAGGAAGCGATCTGCTCCTCGGTCTGCGCGCGGTCGAGGCTGTCCTTCAGCTTCTTGACCGCGTCGGAGGCGGAGTCGACCGTGGGATCGATGATGTCGGTGACGCGGAACACGATCACTTCGGTGCCGCCGGTCACCGGCGTCTGCCCGACGCCGTCCTTGGCGGTGCGGAAGGCGGCCGCCACGACGGCTGCGGGCACGCTGGCGGGCGAGTCATCGCGCTTGAAGCCGGTGGCGGTCTCGACCTTGGCGCCGATCGCGGCTGCTTCGTCGGCGAGCTTGCCGCCGGATTCGAGCTTCTGCACCATCTCGGTCGCCTTGGCCTTCAGCTTGGTCGCGATCTGGTCCTGCCGCCAGCGCGCCTCGACCTGGTCGCGAACCTCGTCGAGATTGCGGTCGCGCGAGGGCGTGATGGCAACCACGTCGTACCAGACATAGCCGCCCTTGAACGAGATCGAGTCATTGTCGACACCGACATCGGTGTTGAAGGCCTGCGACACCACGTCGAGGCCCTGTGGGATGTTGGAGACCGGCTGGCCGTTCGGGGTGCGGCCGGAACGGTCGACGGCGTCGATGGTCACGGCGGTGAGGCCGAGCTTCTGCGCCGCGTCGATCACGCTGGCACCTCCGCCGCGCTCGTCTTCCATCTTGTCGCGGAGATCGGCGACCTTGACGCGCGCACGTTCGGTGGCGATCTCGCGCTTGATGTCGACGGCGACGCTCGCATAGTTCGCCTCATTGCCCGGCTCGATCTTGTCGACCTTGACGATCGACGTGCCGAGACGGCCCTGGATCGGCTGGCTGATTTCACCGGCGGGAAGCGCGAAGACGGCGTCTCCAACCGCGGGATCGAGCGTGGATTTGGTCACGAGCCCGAGATCGACGTCGGATGCGCTCAGTCCGCGCTCCTTGCCGAGGTCCTCGAACGACGTCCCGCTGGTGAGCCGCTCGCGTGCGGCCTGCGCCTCGGCGGCATTGGGGAATACGATCTGTTGGATCTGGCGCTTCTCAGGCGTGCCGAGCCGGTCCTTGCGCTGGTCGAACACTTTCTTGGCGTCCTCGTCCGACACCTCGCTCCACTTGCCGATCTCCTCCGGCGAGACCACGACGAACGCGATCTTGCGATATTCGGGCGCGCGGAACTGGACCTTGTGATCCTCGAAATAGGCGGCGAGCGCCTCGGGCGAGGGCGCGTCGATAGTGCCTGCCTGGGCTGCGTCGAGCCTGACGAATTCAATGGCGCGCTGCTCGTTCTGGAAGCGCGTCAGCACGTCGAGCATCGTCTTTGGCGGCTCGAGGCCGGCACCAATCGTACCGGTGATCTGCCGGCGCAGCGAGACCTTGCGCTGCTCGGAGACGTAGCGCTGCTCGGTATAGCCGACATTGCGGATCACGGCCTGGAAGCGGTTCGGATCGAAGCTGCCGCCGACGCCCTTGAAGTTCGGGTCGTTCATGATGACCTGGCGGATCTGGTCGTCGGACTGGCCGAGCCCGAGCCGACGCGCCTCTTCGTCGAGGGCGGCTTCCGCGATCGTCTGCTGGAGCACCTGACGGTCGAGGCCGAAGGCGCGCGCCTGCTCAGGCGACAGCGGACGGCCGAACTGGCGGCTGATCTGTTGCAGGCGGTCGGTATAGGTCTGGCGGAACTCGTTCAGCGAAATCTCGGTGCCGCCGACCTTGGCCACCGTGGATTGGCCGAAGCCCTTGAAGATGTCGGCGATGCCCCAAACGCCGAAACTGATGATCAACACGCCCATCACGATGGCCATAATGGTCTTGCCGAGCCAGTTTGATGAGGCCTTGCGCATTCCTCGAAGCATTTGGTCCAACTTGTTTGGCAGGAGGGGAACGGGAGCGCGTCTTAATGCAGATTCCGCAAAAGCGCGTCACCAAATTGATAGATCATCATAAAGTGGCGGCTTTCCCCCCGCAACCTCAGGTCCAGCATGCTTTCGATCCCTGCGGTTAAAAGCCCCTGGTCTCTGGAACTGCCACGGGACCTCTGCTAGCGCATGCGCAAACCTCATTTTGCTGGAAATTGACATGACCGACGCCATTCGACCGCTGATCGCCGGCAACTGGAAAATGAACGGGCTGAAGGGCTCGACTGCCGAATTCGACGCCATGCTTAATGGTGCGGCAGAGGTGGCCGGCAAGGCTGATCTGCTGGTTTGCCCGCCGGCGACCCTGATCGCAGCCTTTGCCGAGAAGGCGCGCGGCAAGAAGGTCGCAGTCGGGGCCCAGGATTGCCATCCCAAGGCGTCCGGCGCCCATACCGGCGACATCGCCGCCGAAATGCTGGTGGATGCGGGCGCGACCGCCATCATTGTCGGCCATTCCGAGCGCCGCGCCGACCACGGTGAGGGCGATGCCCTGATCCGGCAGAAGGCCGAGGCTGTCTGGCGCGCGGGGGTGACGGCGATCGTCTGCATCGGCGAGACGCAGGGCCAGCGCGATGCCGGCCAGACCCTGGACATCCTGCGCGGCCAGCTCAACGGCTCGCTGCCCGACGGCTCCACCGCCGCCAATCTGGTCGTGGCCTATGAGCCGGTCTGGGCGATCGGCACCGGCCTGACCCCAACGGCCCAGGATGTCGAGCAGATTCATGGCTTTATTCGGGAATTCCTGACCTCCAGGTTCAGAGCCGACGGCGCTAAAATGCGCATCCTCTATGGCGGCTCGGTCAAGCCCTCGAATGCGGCCGAGCTGATGGCGGTGAAGAACGTCAATGGCGCGCTGGTCGGCGGGGCCAGCCTGAAGGCGGCCGATTTCCTTGCGATCGCCCAAGGCTGTCCCAATTAAAGGCTGTCCCAATTAAAGGCTGTTCCAACTAAGGGCTGCCCCTGGCTAATTCCAAACCTTAGGACCCGGCCGATCGGGGGTGGCAATGCCCCTTCCGATCGTGTAACACCGCGCAACTTCAGGAAAACCCGCGAAGCACGATCGGCCGCCTCTCGGCGCTGTCGGCTTGTGACGGAAGGACACTATGCAGACCGTTGTCATCGTCATTCACCTCATGATCGTCAGCGTCATGATCGGCGCCGTGCTGCTCCAGAAGTCGGAAGGCGGCGGCCTCGGCATGGGAGGTGGCGCAGGCTTCATGTCGAGCCGCGGCACCGCGAACCTCCTGTCGCGGACCACCGCGATCTTGGCCGCAGGCTTCTTCCTGACCAGCCTGTTCCTGTCCTGGCACGCGGGCTACGACCGTGCGCCTTCGTCGATCATCGGTACACCGGCGTCGCAGAGCCAGCCGGCCGGCGGCGGGCCGATCGCGCCGCCGACCTCGGGCGGTATCCTGGATTCGCTGAAGAAGGCGGATGAGCAGCAGCAGGCTCCGGCACCGAGCGGCCCGCAGGTACCGCGTTCGCAATAAAGCAGGGGGGCCATGCAGGGCGGCTTCTACCGTCCTGCATCAACAATCCCCATCAAGGCTCTGTCACCACTCTTAGTTTTTGGCTCGCCCACAGGCCCGCAGAATCTTTGGGGCGGAATACGAATCGCTTTGGCGAATCGAATTCGAGGGATTAGAGGTTAAGCCCCATGGCGCGGTACATATTCATCACCGGCGGCGTGGTTTCTTCGCTCGGCAAAGGTCTGGCTTCAGCGGCACTCGGTGCCCTGTTGCAAGCCCGAGGCTACAAGGTCCGCCTCCGCAAGCTCGACCCCTATCTCAATCTCGATCCCGGAACGATGTCGCCGTATCAGCACGGCGAAGTGTTCGTGACCGATGACGGCGCGGAAACCGATCTCGATCTCGGTCACTATGAGCGCTTCACCGGACGGCCTGCGACCAAGGCCGACAACATCACGACCGGGCGCATCTACCAGGACATCATCACCAAGGAGCGCCGCGGCGATTATCTCGGCGCGACCATCCAGGTGGTTCCGCATGTCACCAACGCCATCAAGGACTTCGTCCTCCACGGCAACGACGATTACGACTTTGTGCTGGTCGAGATCGGCGGCACCGTCGGCGACATCGAGGGCCTGCCGTTCTTCGAGGCGATCCGCCAGCTCAAGAACGAACTGCCGCGCGATCACGCCATCTACATTCATCTGACGCTGCTGCCTTACATTCCGAGCGCCGGTGAGTTGAAGACGAAGCCGACGCAGCACTCAGTCAAGGAGTTGCGCTCGATCGGCATCCAGCCGGACATCCTGCTCTGCCGTACCGATCGCGAGATCCCGAAGGAGGAGCGGCGCAAGCTCGGGCTGTTCTGTAACGTGCGCGAGAGCGCCGTCATCGAGGCGCGCGACGCCGACAGCATCTACGCCGTCCCTCAGGCCTATCATGCCGCAGGCCTCGACGACGAAGTGCTCGCCGCCTTCGGCATCGGCTCGCGGATTCCGCCGGAGCTGCGGAGCTGGCAGCAGATCAACGAGCGCATCCGCAATCCCGAAGGCGACGTCACCATCGCCATCGTCGGCAAATATACCGGCATGAAAGATGCCTATAAGTCGCTGATCGAGGCGCTCTCGCATGGCGGCATCGCCAACAAGGTGAAGGTCAATCTCGACTGGATCGAGAGCGAGATCTTCGAGAAGGAAGATCCGGCGCCGTTCCTCGAACACGTCAACGGCATTCTGGTGCCCGGCGGCTTCGGCCAGCGCGGCGCCGAAGGCAAGATCCGTGCGGCGCAGTTCGCGCGCGAGCGCCGCGTGCCCTATTTCGGCATCTGCTTCGGCATGCAGATGGCGGTGATCGAGGCCGCACGAAACCTCGTCGGCATCGAGGACGCCAACTCCACCGAGTTCGGCCCGACCAAGGAGCCGCTCGTCGGCCTGATGACGGAATGGCTGCGCGGCAACGAGCTCGAGAAGCGTTCCAACGCCGGCGATCTCGGCGGCACGATGCGGCTCGGGGCCTATCCGGCCGCGCTCAACCGCGGCAGCCGGGTCTCGCAGGTCTATGACGGCGCGACCGAGATTTCCGAGCGCCACCGCCACCGCTACGAGGTCAACACCGCCTACAAGGACCGCCTCGAGCAGCACGGGCTGAAATTCTCCGGCCTGTCGCCCGATGGCATCTTGCCGGAGATTGTCGAATACGAGGATCACCCCTGGTTCATCGGCGTCCAGTTCCACCCCGAGCTGAAGTCGCGGCCGTTCGAGCCGCATCCTCTCTTCGCCTCCTTCATCCAGGCGGCGATGGTGCAGTCGCGTCTCGTCTAGCAACTGTCATGCGGAACGATTGACCCGTTCTCGCCCGGAATGCCAACGGCTAGTCTTGGGTTCAGCGGAGCAGGGTGCTCACACTCCAACCCTGACGTTCGGCGGGTCGATCTGAAGATCCAACTTATCCAAGCCAAACGTGTCGCGAAGCCCGGTCTGGCCAGCAGTTGTCAATTGCACAGCCCGTGTATCATTCACTCGAATCAGCCAATTCAGCTCCATGCAGCATCGTTGGATCTCGGCTCCGACATGGCCGGCGATGTGATATCGGCGCTCGCTCCAGTCGAGGCACGGCTTGCAAAAGATGCGCTTGTTTTGGCGCTTTCGACTCAGGTCGACGCCAAATTCTGTCAGTATCTTTGCGCCGGCATCGGTGACATCTCCACCATCTTCACCCAGAACGATGCAGCCGCTGGCGACCAAAGAGTCCGCAATCGCAACGCCCAATCGACCCGCCAAATGATCGTAGCAGGTCCGACCGAACCGCAGCGCAGAGTCACGCGCGGATCGAGGTTGATATCGCTGAGGAACCTCGAGAGCAGCCACCAACTTGATGCTCTCAAGCATGCTGGCGACCAGTGGTGAGGAAATACGGTAGTACCGGTAGCTGCGCTTCCTGGTTACCGAGATAAGCCGGGCGTCGACCATCTTGGACAAGTGCTCGCTGGCCGTCGGTCGCGAAATTCGCGCGAGAAACGCCAGCTCACTTCCGGTCAAGGATTGTCCACCCATGAGGGCTGACAACATGGTCGCGCGCGCCGTATCGCCAACGAGCGCTGCAACCTCGACCATATTCGCCGCTGCAACCATAGCCTCCTCTACCATCGTCCGCATCGGATCAACAAGCGACGTGAGTTCGGCATGCACCAAACTCACGACCGGAGACAATGAGCGCGTCGGATGCGACAGCATGGGAAGTGTTGAGTCCACTTGATCGATATGTCTTGCAGGAGGCGGCCGTGAAACGCGAATCCATCAGAGTTGAACCCATTTCCACGTATTTGGAGCGACGGCGGAAGGGACCGATCTGTCCCGTCATTGTTGCCGGTGAGACGGTTTATGTCTCAGGCCTCCCGCCATTTGATCCGGTCACCGGTGAGGTCAA
Source organism: Bradyrhizobium sp. LB14.3 (assembly GCF_040547985.1). Classification (NCBI taxonomy): domain Bacteria; kingdom Pseudomonadati; phylum Pseudomonadota; class Alphaproteobacteria; order Hyphomicrobiales; family Nitrobacteraceae; genus Bradyrhizobium; species Bradyrhizobium sp. LB14.3. Next base: position 111,037 of record NZ_JBEPQT010000018.1, on the reverse strand, counting down.
GCGATTGCCGTTCGTGCAGCAAACCGAGATCGTGCTCGACCAAATGAAACTTTGCCTGGAGGTTGCCGGCTCGTCGTTGCAGGAGGTCGTGAAATGCAATGTCTACTGCACGCCTGATAGCTCAAATTTCGATGCGTTCAATGACGTCTACCAACGCTATTTCCCCGTTTCGCCACCTGCGCGCATATTTCTGACGGTGCCCTCCTGGCCGGGTGAATTTGATGTGGAGGTCGATTGTGTTGCGATTAAATGCGACCTGGAAGATCGGTCGGCGTCCGCAAGGGATATGAACGAACTAAAGCATCTCAATGCGGGCTATATGCGCTCGGTTGCCTTGAAGGATGTCGATTGGTTCCGCCAACATCTGAGCGATGACTTCCTCAACAGCAACCCTGACGGATCAGTGGTTGATCGTGCCGGGTTCATTGAACAAATCGCGAAGCCGGCAACCATATCGAATTTGGGATACGAGGACGAGCGGATCCGGATCATGGGTGATATGGCGATTATCCATGCACGGACGACCTATACCAGAGCCGATGGGTCGGCCAGCCTCGGACGATATACCGACAGTTGGGCACGTCGAGGGGGCGTCTGGGTTTGTGTTGCCGCTCACGTCACCCGGGGATGAGCATAGGCCCGGATTTGGCGGCAACCCGAGTTCGTGGTTGTCGTGCTGCCGAAGATCGCCGAATATGAGGATCACCCAGGTTCATCGGCGTGCACTTGCGCAACGCGGCGTCGACCTTCGACTGCCAGAGCCCGGACCTTGCAGTCAATCGCTCGCAGGGGAGGCATGTGTGCCCAGCTACAAGACAGTCTCAGACGCAGCCGCTATAGATCACGGGAAATGTCAGGGAGGATAACAAATGATCTACGAAATGCGCATCTATCGCTGCGTGCCCGGCCGCCTGCCGGCACTGCTCAAGCGGTTCGAGACCGTCACGCTGAAGCTGTGGGAAAAGCACGGCATCAAGCAGGCCGGGTTCTTCACGACGCTGATCGGTGAATCCAACCAGGAGCTGACCTATTTTCTGGCCTGGGACTCGCTTGCCGAGCGCGAGAAGAAGTGGGCCGGCTTCATGACCGATCCGGACTGGATGAAAGCGCGCGCCGAGAGCGAGGCGGACGGCCAGATCGTCGGCAACATCATCAGCCAGATCATGGCGCCGACCGCCTTCTCGGCGGTGAAGTAGCGGCCGCCCGCGAGGGCATCGTGGGGAGCCCGGGCGCAACCCTGATATTCTGGGAGCCCGGGCCGAATGGGGTTGATCCGCCCTTCATCGCGGCTATGGTCGCGCCGAAACGAGGGATTTGCCTTGAGCTCTTCGACGTCAGCGGCGCCGGTCGTCACCATTGGCACGGTCCAATTCGGCAATGATCTGCCGATCTCGATCATTGCCGGGCCGTGCCAGCTCGAAAGCCGGCAGCATGCGCTGGAGGTGGCCTCCGCGCTAAAGGAGATCGCCGCGCGGCTGAAGATCGGCCTCGTCTACAAGACCTCGTTCGACAAGGCCAATCGCACCAGCGCGTCGGCTGCGCGGGGTCTTGGGCTGACGCAGTCGCTGCCGATCTTTGCCGAAATCCGATCGTCGCTCGGCCTGCCGGTCCTGACCGACGTGCATGACGCGGCGCAGTGCGCCGAAGTGGCGCAGGCGGTGGACGTGTTGCAGATTCCCGCCTTCCTGTGCCGGCAGACCGATCTGCTGCTGGCGGCCGCCGCGACCGGCAAGGTCGTCAACGTCAAGAAGGGCCAGTTCCTGGCGCCTTGGGACATGGCCAATGTCGTGTCCAAGATCACGAGCGCGAACAATCCGAACGTGCTCGTCACCGAACGCGGTGCGTCCTTCGGCTACAACACGCTGGTCTCCGATATGCGCGCGTTGCCGATTCTTGCGCGTACCACCGGCGCGCCCGTGATCTTCGATGCGACTCATTCGGTGCAGCAGCCGGGCGGGAAGGGGACGTCCTCCGGAGGCGAGCGCGAATTCGTGCCGGTGCTCGCACGCGCGGCTGTCGCTGTCGGTGTTGCCGGCGTCTTCATCGAGACCCATCCCGACCCTGATAGCGCGCCGTCCGACGGACCTAACATGGTGCCGCTGCGCGAGTTCGAAGAGTTGATCCGCAAGCTGATGGCGTTCGACGCGCTCGCCAAGGAATCTGTCAGAACCGGCCCGCGCTGATGCAGCAAGGCGAGGCGCGGCCGCACGATCACGGCCTGCCGGCCGCGCTCTACGTCATCTCCGGTGCAAGCTTCGCCGCAGCGCTCTCCGCGCGTGCGCTCGACCCGGTGCTGCCGCACGTCGCCGAGGATTTTGGCGTCAGCATCGCGACCGCAGCCGGATTTGCCGCGGTGTTCGCCTTCACTTTCTCGATCATCCAGCCGATCGTCGGCGCCGCCGCCGATCTGTTCGGCAAGACGCGGCTGATGATCGGCTGTCTCGCGCTGCTCGGCCTTGCCAACATCCTGGGCGCGCTCTCGAGCTCGTTCTCGGTTCTTTTCGCGACCCGTATCCTCGCCGGCATCGGCTCCGGCGGCGTGTTTCCGGTGGCGCTCAGCCTAACCAGCGATCTCGTCGGTCCGGAGAAACGCCAGGTCGCGATCAGCCGCACGCTCGCCGGCGTGATGACCGGCAATCTCCTCGGCGCCTCGGCCTCCGGCCTGATCGGCGACTTCCTCGGCTGGCGCGGCGTGCTGGCGGTGCTCGGCGTGCTCGTGATCGTTGCATCGGTCGCGGTCGCCGCCGGTTTTCGCGGCGCCAAGGTCAAGCATCCGCCGAAGACCAGCCTGTCGGCGCTGAAGGCCGGCTATCGCACCATCTTCACCAATCCGAACGCCTATGTCTGCTATTCGGCGGTGTTCATCGAAGGCTGCTGCGTGCTCGGCCTGTTTCCCTACCTCGCTTCGTTCCTGTTCGAACTCGGCCAGACCTCGCTCTCGATCGCGGGCATTGTCATCGCGGGCTTTGCGGTCGGCGGCTTGTTCTACACGCTGACAGTGTCGCGCCTGCTGCCATGGCTGGGCATGAAGGGAATGATGATCGCAGGCATGACGCTGGTGGCCTCGCAGCTCGTTGTCCTTGCCTTCGGCCCACGCTGGGAAGTGCAGGCGCTCAATCTCATCGTCATGGGCTGGGGCTTCTACATCGCCCATGGCTGCCTCCAGATGTTCGCCAGCGAGCTCTCGGTCGAGGCGCGTGCCACCGCGCTGTCGCTGCATTCGTTCTTCTTCTTCATGGGGCAGACGGTCGGGCCGCTCGCCTACGGCCTTGGTCTCCAGCATGGCGGCAAGATGCCGACCCTGTTCGCGAGCGCCGTGATCATGGTGGTGCTGGGTTTCGTCTGTGCCCGGCTGCTCAAGCAGCGCGCGCCATCCGACGCGCCGACCTGACGGAAGTATCGGATGTCCGACTTTCGTAGTTCCGCCACATCAAACTCCAGCTCGAGCATGCGAGCCGTTCACCAAGCAGGCGGCCGCGAGGTCAAGGATTCCGACACCACCGTTGCGCGCCTCGACGCACAATGCCGGCTTTGCGCTTGCCAAGTTCCCGCAATGTGAAAGAATGAAGTCGGGACGACCAGCGCCCAATGCAATTTCAGGGAGAGGCGCGTGAGTGAATTGCTACATCCCGCGGCCCCCCATCACCTGCCTTCCTTCATCACCGCGCCTGGAGAAACCGACGTCCTGATGGTCATCGTCGGCATTGTCCTGATTGGCGCCGTTCTCGCGGTCGGGAATCTCTATTTGCACCTGCATACGATGCCGGAGCGGATGGCTCACAAGTCGCAGAAATTCCAGTTTGAAATCGTGGCCGTGCTGGGGCTGCTGGCGCTGTTCACGCATAACCACCTGTTCTGGGTGATCGGCCTGTTCCTCGCCATGATCGATCTGCCGGACTTCAGCACGCCGCTACGCAAGATTGCCGGGTCGGTCGAGAAGATGGCCGGCGTCGCGCCCGGGCAGGATCCGACCGAGCCGCCAGGTGAAACCGTTGCCGCGCAGCCTTCCGCAGGAAGCAATGCCAAGGCCGAGAGCGCCAAGAGCGAAGTGGCCAGCCATGCTTGAGCTGCTTCTCTGTTCCCTCCTGACGATATTTCCGGACTATCTCTATCGCCGTTATCGGCAGGGAAAGCGCATCGGGTACGAAATCACGCTCTATTCGGTCTGGTTCGAGCTGCGATTTGGCATCATCGCCTGCCTGATGCTTACGGTCTCGCTCATCACGATGATCTTCTATTTTCATCCGTCGACGTCGTCGGCGACGTTGTTCTATCGGACTGTCCCGATCATGACCGAAGTCAACGGCCGGGTTGCCGAGGTTCATGTCGACGTCAGTGCGGACGTCAAGCAAGGCGAGGTGATTTTCAGGCTGGACAGCGCCAAGCAGGAAGCGTCGCTCCTGACGGCCAAGCGCAAGATCGCCGAAATCGACGCCGCCATGCTGGCCGCGCAGGCCGATGTCATGAAGGCGGAAGGCCAGCTTCAGGAGGCAAAGGGTTCGCTGCAGCAGGCTCAGGACGAACTCGATACCAAGACTGAATTGCAGAAGCGCAACCCCGGAATCGTTCCGCAGCGCGACATCGAAAAGCTCGGTGTGGCCGTTGCGGGTCGCCAGGGCACTCTAGACGCGGCGACCGCTTCCAAGCAATCCGCGACAACGCGGCTGAGCGCTCTGCTACCGGCGGAGAAGGCAAGCGCCGAGGCCGCATTGGCCGAAGCGCAGGTCGATCTGGACAAAACCTTCATTCGGGCCGGCGTCGACGGGCGGGTAGAGCAATTTGGACTGAAGCCAGGTGACATCGTTACGCCAAATATGCGCACGGCCGGCGTCCTGATCCCGCAGGGTGCAGGACGGCGTGCTCTCATGGCAGGGTTTGGGCAGATCGAGGCTCAGGTCTTGAAGATCGGAATGGTGGCCGAGGCCACCTGCATTTCCAAGCCGTGGACGATCATCCCGATGGTGATTACCGGTGTGCAGGACTACATCGCGGCCGGCCAGTTCAGGGGCGGTGAACAATTGGTCGAGGCGCAGCAGGTCGTGCGGCCCGGCACCATTCTCGTTTTCATGGAGCCGATCTACAAGGGCGGGCTGGAGGGCGTGACGCCCGGCAGCAGTTGTGTCGCCAACGCCTACACCAGCAATCACGAATTGATCTCGTCGGGGAAACTCGGCTCGTTCAAGAGCTTCGGCTTGCATGTCGTCGATGCAACCGGACTTGTGCACGCCATGCTGTTGCGGATTCAGGCCCTGCTGTTGCCGATCCAGACGCTGGTGCTGAGCGGGCATTGACCCGCCCGCAGCGGCCAAAGATTAGCCCCGCCCGCGATAGGGCGCGACGCCCTGCTCGGGCAGCCACAGGCCCTTCGGCGCGCGGCCGGTCTGCCAGAACACGTCGATCGGGATGCCGCCGCGCGGATACCAGTAGCCGCCGATGCGCAAAAATTTCGGCTTGATCTCGCTCGCGATGCGCTTGCCGATCATCACGGTGCAGTCCTCGTGGAAGGCGCCGTGATTGCGGAAGCTCGCGATGTAGAGCTTCAGCGACTTCGACTCCAGCAGCCATTGGCCGGGGGCGTAGTCGATCATCAGATGTGCGAAATCCGGTTGTCCCGTGACCGGGCAGAGCGAGGTGAATTCCGGCACGGTGAAGCGCACCAGATAATCGGTGCCCGCCTGCGGATTGGGCACGCGGTCGAGCTGAGCTTCTTCCGGCGTGTGCGGCCATTCGACCGCGCGGCCGAGCTGAAGAGATTTCTTCGCCATTGTCGTCACATCCTGTTTCGCGTGCCGGGATGGACGCAAACGCCGCGGCCGTCAACCGGCGGCGATCGTCTGGATCATGATGATCCGGTCGTTGCCGGACTCGCAGCCCCAGACCTCGCCAGGCCTGCCGTCGAGCTGGCGCACATTGGCATTGGCCTTGTCGCTGGCGAATAGGTTGAACTTTTCGGTGGCCGGATCGAAGCGGACGATGGCGTTCGCGGAGAAATCGGTCAGCCAGACCTTGTCCTTGTCGTCGACATAGACCGCGTAGGTGCGGGGACGTTCGCCCGGCAGCTTCCAGGTCTTCCAGGAGGCTCCCGCGGGATCGTGCACCGAGACGTGGCCGCTGTTCCACTCGCTGACCCAGATCCGGCTTTTCGAATCCGACCAGACGCGCCGCGAGCCCTGGCCCGGCGTCGGCGGCTCGACTACAGCGGCATTGCCGGTCGCCAGATCGATCTTGGCGATATAGCTGCCGGCGAGCGAGGCGTACCAGACGTCACCCTTGGGCGTGACGGTGATGCCGTAGGGGCCCACGCCCTTCGGCGCCTTGAACACCGTCATCTCGCCGGATTTTGGCGCGAGCCGGCCGTAATAGCCGGACTGGCCGGTAAACCAGTAGGTGCCGGCCTTGTCGAACACGCCGGTGTTGAGGTTGGCGTAGGCGAACTTTTCGGGCAGGCGGAACAGCGTGACCTTGAGGTCGGAAGGGTCGACGCGGGCGATCGCATTCTGGCCGCCTTCGGTGATCCAGGGCGCGCCGTCGGGGCCGATGGTCACGCCGTGCGGGGCCGCGCCCTGGCCGAGGCTGACTGTCTTATAGCTGCCATCGTTCGGATCGAGCCTGCCGAGCAGGCCCTTTCCCTGGGCCGTAAACCAGACCGTGCCATCAGGGGCGGGAGCGAGGTCGTGCAGACCGATGCCGGGGCTGATGGGGTAGTATTTTGTCCGGAACGGGCCTTCCTGCGCAAAACTTGGGCGGGCCGCGAATAGGGCGGCGCTCGAGGCAAGAAACTGGCGGCGATTCATGGCGTTACCCCGACTGTTTCAGATTGAGGGTTTGCGCGCGGACCAGGTGCCGTCAAGCTTAGTCCCGGACGCTTTACGCGTCAGTCGAAGCACGCCGTCCAAGCGTTCACATTTGCTTGCGCTCCGTGTAAGACCCGCGGCACCGATCAGCCCTAACGAACGGAAGTGCACATCATGACCGCCATCATCGACATCATCGGCCGCGAAATTCTCGATAGCCGGGGCAATCCCACCGTCGAGGTCGACGTCGTGCTGGAAGATGGCGCGCTTGGCCGTGCTGCCGTGCCGTCCGGCGCCTCCACCGGCGCCCATGAGGCGGTGGAACTGCGCGACGGCGACAAGGCCCGCTATCTCGGCAAGGGCGTCACCAAGGCGGTCGGCGCCGTCAACGGTGAGATCTTCGAAGCCCTGAGCGGTCTCGATGTCGAGCAGCAGGCCCAGCTCGACCAGATCATGATCGACCTCGATGGCACGCCGAACAAGAGCCGGTTGGGCGCCAACGCCATCCTCGGCGTCTCGCTCGCCTGCGCCAAGGCGGCCGCGAACTCGCTCGACATGCCGCTCTACCGTTACGTCGGCGGCACCTCGGCGCGCCTCTTGCCGGTGCCGATGATGAACATCATCAATGGCGGCATGCACGCCGACAACCCGATCGACTTCCAGGAGTTCATGATCCTCCCCGTGGGCGCGTCCTCCTTCGCCGAAGGCCTGCGCTACGGCGCCGAAGTCTTCCATACCCTGAAGTCGGAATTGAAGAAGGCCGGCCACAACACCAATGTCGGCGACGAGGGCGGCTTTGCCCCGAACCTGCCGTCGGCGGATGCCGCGCTCGAGTTTGTCATGAACGCGATCGGCAAGGCCGGCTACAAGGCAGGCTCCGACATCGTCATCGGCCTCGACTGCGCTTCGACCGAGTTCTTCAAGGACGGCAAATACGTCTATGAAGGCGAGGGCAAGACCCGCTCGATCTCCGAGCAGGCCAAGTACCTTGCCGACCTCGTCTCGCGCTATCCGATCGTGACCATCGAGGACGGCATGTCGGAAGACGACATGCACGGCTGGAAGGAGCTCACCGACCTCGTCGGCAAGAAGTGCCAGCTCGTCGGCGACGATCTCTTCGTCACCAACGTCAAGCGCCTCGCCGAAGGCATCAAGGCCGGACGTGCCAACTCGATCCTGATCAAGGTCAACCAGATCGGCACGCTGACCGAGACGCTCGCCGCCGTCGAGATGGCACACAAGGCCGGCTACACCTCGGTGATGTCGCACCGTTCCGGCGAGACCGAGGATTCCACCATCGCCGACCTCGCGGTCGCCACCAATTGCGGTCAGATCAAGACCGGCTCCCTTGCGCGTTCAGATCGCACCGCCAAATACAACCAACTCCTGCGCATCGAGCAGCAGCTCGGCAAGCAGGCGCTCTATGGCGGCAAGGCGGCATTGAAGGCGCTGGCATAAGCCAGCGTCTCGACCAAACAGGGGAGGATCGACATGAGCGACGGCAACACCGGCCTGCAACTGCGTTCGCTGATCAAGAAGAGCGGTGAACTCGAGATCTCGCTTCTGGACGTGCCAACCCCCGAACCCGGCCCGGACGAAGTCGTCGTCCGCGTCGAGGCGGCGCCGATCAATCCGTCCGACCTCGGGCTCCTGATCGGGGCAGCCGATATGAGTACGGCGAAGGCTTCTGGCGGCAAGGATGCCCCCGTCATCACCGCGAAGGTGCCGGAAGGCGCGATGCGGGCGATGGAAGGCCGGCTCGACGAGTCCATGCCGGTCGGTAACGAAGGCGCGGGCGTCGTGATCAGGACCGGCTCGTCGGATGCAGCGAAGGCACTGATGGGCAAGACCGTCGCCATGATCGGCGGCGCGATGTACACTCAGTATCGTACGTTGAAAGTGCGCGAGTGCCTGCCGCTGCCCTCAGGCACCACGCCGGCGGAAGGCGCCTCCTGCTTCGTCAATCCGCTCACGGCGCTCGGCATGACCGAGACTATGCGGCGTGAGGGTCACAAGGCGCTGGTGCACACCGCGGCCGCCTCCAATCTCGGCCAGATGCTGAACAAGATCTGCATCAAGGACGGCATCCCGCTGGTCAACATCGTGCGCAGCAAGGAGCAGGCCGATATCCTGCACAGGATCGGCGCCAAATACGTCGTCGATTCCACCGCGCCGAGCTTCCTCGGCGATCTCACCAATGCGCTGGTCGAGACCGGCGCCACCATTGCCTTCGACGCCATCGGCGGCGGCAAGCTCGCCGGCGATATCCTCAACTGCATGGAAATCGCGATCAACAAGACCGCCAAGGAATACAGCCGTTACGGCTCCAACGTGCACAAGCAGGTCTATGTCTACGGTGGGCTCGACATCCGCCCGATCGAACTGCCGCGCGGCTTCGGCATGGCCTGGGGCGTCGGCGGCTGGCTGCTGTTTCCGTTCCTGATGAAGATCGGGCAGGCGGACGGGGCCAAGCTGCGCCAGCGCGTGGTCGACGAACTGAAGACCACGTTTGCCAGCCACTACACCAAGGTGGTGTCGCTTCAGGAGGCGCTCGATCCCGCCAATATCGCGGTCTATGCCAAACGCGCCACCGGCGAAAAATTCCTCATCAACCCAAATAAATAATCGCGACGTGCGACGGCACGTCACCGAAAGAAGGTCTTGCCTTCTGAGCGAAGCGGGAGATTATTCCGCCGCCATTGAAAGCGGAAAAACCGCAAGGCGCGCTCAGAAGGGGACCTCTCCATGACCGATCTCAATCGCCGCCATTTGCTCGCAGGCGCCGCCGCCCTCAGTGCGGCTGCCGTGACCAGGCTTGGACCGACCGCCGCCAATGCCGCAGTGCCGCAAGCCGGGACGCAGGCGCCGGGCTTCTATCGCTACAAGGTCGGCAGCTACGAGTGCACCTCGATCAATGACGGCGCGCGCACGTTCCCGATGCCGGACAAGTTCGTCGTCAACGCGCCGAAGGAGGAAGCGCTGGCCGCGGGCGAGGCTGCCTACATGCCGAAGGGCATGGTCACGGTGCCGTTCAATCCGCAGCTCATCAACACCGGCTCCAAGCTCGTGCTGATCGATACCGGCAACGGCGTTGCCAATCTCGAGCCGAGCAAGGGCGCGGTCGGTCGCACGCTGCAGAACCTCCAGGCCGCCGGCGTCGACCCCAAGAGCATCGACGTCGTGCTGCTCTCGCATCTGCATCCGGATCATACCAACGGCATTCGTCTCGCCGACGGCGCGCTCGCTTTCCCGAATGCGGAGATCATGGTGCCAGGCAAGGATTGGGAGTTCTGGACCAGCGAGGACAACGCCGCCAAGGCCGAGTCCAATCCGATGATGAAGAACTACTTCGCCAACGTGAAGAAGACGTTTGCCGGCCTCGAATCCAAGGTGACGAAGTACGATTGGGGCAAGGAGGTCGCGCCCGGCATCACCTCGATCGCGACGCCCGGCCACACGCCGGGTCACACCTCGTTCGCGGTGGCGTCCGGCGATGCCAAGGTGCTTATCCAGTCGGATGTCACCAACATTCCGGAATTCTTCGTTCGCAATCCGGACTGGCATGTCGCGTTCGACACGGATGGCCCGCTGGCACAAGCAACCCGCCACAAATTCTACGACATGGCGGCGGCCGAGAAGGCGACCGTGATCGGCTTCCACTTCACCTTCCCCTCGGTAGGTCATGTCGAGAAGGATGGCGCCAAATATCGCCTGATCCCGTCGGCGTGGAACCCGACGATCTGAGCCGGGTTGCAGATTTGTACGAAAGATCAGGCCGCCACTTGGCGGCCTGATTGTTTTGGGCGGCTGTTTCAGAAACTCAGCGTTTCCAAATCGATCTGGTCCATGCACTTGCATCCATCGCGCGAGATGGCTTAAGTGCCGCCCCGGCACTCCCGCTCAAGCTCTGAGGACATTCCATGGCCTACAATATCGTCACGATCGCCGGCAGCCTGCGCAAGGACAGCTTTTCGCTGAAGATCGCCAATGCGCTTGCCAAGCTGGCGCCGGCCTCCCTCAAGCTCGAGGTCATCACGCCGGCTGGCGTCTCGTTCTTCAATCAGGACCTCGAGGGCGCGCCGCCGGCCGACTGGTTGTCTTTCCGCGAAAAGATCCAGAAGTCGGACGGCGTTATCTTCGTCACGCCGGAATACAATCGCGCGATCCCGGGCGTGCTGAAGAACGCGATCGACGTCGCCTCGCGGCCCTATGGCAAGAGCTCGTTCAACGGCAAACCGGTCGGCATCATCTCGAATTCGCCAGGCCCGCTCGGCGGCGTCAGCGCCGCCAAGACGCTCCAGAACATCCTGCCGGGTATTTCCGGCCCGATCATGCAGCAACCGGAAGCCTATTTGAACGCGGTCGGCGACGCCTTCGATGCCGACGGCAATTTGACCAAGGACTCCCTGAAGCCCGTGCTCCAGGCCTATATCGACGCGTTTGCGGTACACGTGGCGAAGCATCACGGCTGAGGCCGCTCGATCCTTGGCATGCCCGGACAGGCCCGGGCATGCCAATTGGCGGTGGGAGTGGCGGCAATTAGCACGCCCTTAACCAACCTGACCCATCTTCCTAGGATGGTCTCCCGCGCGCGCCTGAAATCGATCCTGACCGGTCTCGCCCTCTATGCGATGGCGGCCGCAATCGTCGGCTATTTCGGCGTCAACGCCTATACCGGCAAATACGGCCTCAACGCCCGCCAGGAGCTCGACCAGGAGATCGTCGCGCTGACCAGCGAGCTGGCGCAGCTCAAGCGCGAGCGCGCCAGGAGCGAGCAGCGCGTTTCGCTGCTGCGCTCTGCGAAAATCGATCCCGACATGCTGGACGAGCGGGCGCGCTTCCAGCTCGACTACGTCAATCCGCGCGATCTCGTCAGGATGATTCCGGCGAACTAACGCGCGTCGGCGCTGGCGACGCGCCTTCGCGAGCACGCAGCCTGTCACTGATTCCATCGATCCGGCGCGATCGGGACAAGCGCGAAGCGCGTTGCCGTCGTGCGGATGACGTCAGCATGTCTGCTATCTGGTACTCCACACACCATAGCGTGAGTGACCGGAGCTAATGTTGCCCGATCAGCGCCAAACATTGTGGAATATTTCGACCACGTTGCGGTGCGGCATAACGAAACTTGCGCCGCATCGCCGCGGTGCTTTCCAAGGGCGTTTGAGTTGGGTTAGAGAGGGCTGAAGTTTTCTCTGACCCGGAATTCCCATGGCCGCACCCAAGAAAGCCGCCGCAAGCACTGCACAGGACAAGACCGACGGCGGTTCGCCTCCGGAATTCAGCAGGGAGCAGGAGCTCAAGGCGCTCCGCGACATGCTCCTGATCCGGCGGTTCGAGGAAAAGGCCGGCCAGCTCTATGGCATGGGCGCGATCGGCGGCTTCTGCCATCTCTATATCGGCCAGGAGGCTGTGGTGGTCGGAATGCAGATGGCCCTGAAGCAGGGCGATCAGGTCATCACCGGCTATCGCGATCACGGCCACATGCTCGCCACCGGCATGGAGGCCAACGGCGTCATGGCCGAACTCACGGGCCGCCGCGGCGGCTATTCCAAGGGCAAGGGCGGCTCCATGCACATGTTCAGCAAGGAGAAGCACTTTTACGGCGGTCACGGCATCGTCGGCGCCCAGGTCTCGCTCGGCACCGGGCTTGCTTTCGCCAACAGCTATTGCAGCAACGGCAATGTCAGCGTCGCCTATTTCGGCGATGGCGCGGCCAATCAGGGCCAGGTCTATGAGAGCTTCAACATGGCGGAGCTGTGGAAGCTGCCGGTGATCTATGTCATCGAGAACAACCGCTACGCCATGGGCACTTCGGTCTCGCGTGCCTCGGCGCAGCAGGATTTCTCCAAGCGCGGCGCTTCCTTCAACATTCCCGGCCAGCAGGTCGACGGCATGGACGTCCGTGCCGTCAAGGCCGCCGGCGACGAGGCGGCGGCCTGGTGCCGCGCCGGCAAGGGCCCCTTCATCCTGGAGATGCAGACCTACCGCTATCGCGGCCACTCGATGTCCGACCCTGCAAAATACCGCACGCGCGAGGAGGTCGAAAAAGTCCGCCACGACCAGGATCCGATCGAGCAGGTGCGCAACCGCCTGTTGGCCGCCAAGGTCAGCGAGCAGGATTTGAAGGCGATCGACGCCGAGGTGCGCGACATCGTCAACGCGTCCGCCGATTTCGCCCAGCATGATCCCGAGCCGGATGCCGCCGAGCTCTGGACCGACATTTACCGCTGAACGCGCGCAAGCTTTCTTTTGGAGCCGATATGCCAATTCAAGTGCTGATGCCCGCGTTGTCGCCCACGATGGAAAAGGGCAACCTTTCCAAATGGCTGAAAAAAGAGGGTGAGACGATCAAGTCCGGCGATGTCATCGCCGAGATCGAGACCGACAAAGCGACCATGGAGGTCGAGGCGACCGACGAGGGTACGCTTGGGAAGATCCTGATACCCGAGGGAACCGCCGACGTTGCCGTGAACACGCCGATCGCGATGATTCTGGCCGATGGCGAGAGTGCCGCCGATCTCGCCAAGGCGCCCGCGCCGACCCAGCAGCAGAAGGCCGCTGAGTCTGCGCCGCCTGCCGGCGCAAAGGCCGAGGCACCCGCGCCCAAGGCTGCGCCGTCCGCGCCGCAGGCCGTCGCCGAGCCAGATCCCGAAGTGCCCGCCGGTACCGAGATGGTGACGCAGACCATCCGCGAAGCGTTGCGCGACGCCATGGCCGAAGAGATGCGCCGCGACCCCGACGTTTTCGTGATGGGCGAAGAGGTCGCCGAATATCAGGGCGCCTACAAGGTCACCCAGGGCCTGTTGCAGGAATTCGGCGCCAAGCGCGTCATCGACACGCCGATCACCGAGCACGGTTTTGCAGGCGTTGGTGTCGGTGCCGCGATGACCGGCCTGAAGCCGATCGTCGAGTTCATGACCTTCAACTTCGCCATGCAGGCGATGGACCAGATCATCAACTCCGCGGCCAAGACGCTCTACATGTCCGGCGGCCAGATGGGCTGCTCGATCGTGTTCCGCGGGCCCAACGGCGCGGCCGCGCGCGTCGCCGCCCAGCACAGCCAGGATTATGCGTCCTGGTATTCCAATGTCCCGGGCCTCAAGGTCGTCGCGCCGTTCTCGGCCGCTGATTACAAGGGCCTGCTCAAGGCTGCGATCCGCGATCCCAACCCGGTAATCTTTCTCGAGAACGAGATGCTCTACGGGCACACTGGCGAAGTGCCGAAGCTCGACGACTTCGTGATCCCGATCGGCAAGGCGCGCATCGTGCGCTCGGGCAGCCACGTCACGATCATCTCGTGGTCGAACGGCATGAGCTACGCGCTGAAGGCCGCCGACGAACTCGCCAAGGACGGCATCGAGGCCGAGGTGATCGACCTGCGCACGCTGCGTCCGATGGACACCGAGACCATCATCAATTCCGTCAAGAAGACCGGCCGCGCCGTCACAGTGGAAGAGGGCTGGGCCCAGAGCGGCGTCGGCGCCGAAATCGCCGCGCGCATCATGGAGAACGCCTTCGACTATCTGGATGCGCCGGTTGCCCGCATCACCGGCAAGGACGTGCCGATGCCCTATGCCGCGAACCTGGAGAAGCTCGCGCTGCCCTCGGCAGCCGAAGTGGTCGAGGCCGCCAAAGCCGTCTGCTACAGGTAGGCCATGGCGGGTCCGAAGGAGCAGCCATTGCCACCCGACGTCCTCGACCGCGACGACGCGGTCGAGATTCTGCGCGTGTTCGTGCTGGACGGCGGGTTGTCGATGGCGTTCCAGCGGGCCTTCGACGAGCCCGACATGTGGGGCCTGCTGCTCGTCGATCTCGCCCGTCACGCCGCGCGCGCCTATGCGCGCGAGAGCGAATACACCGAGGAGGATGCGCTGACCCGGATCATCGAGATGTTCCAGGCCGAGATCGAGCGTCCCACCGACACCGGCACCACGACGCCGCGCGGGAAGGGACACTGACCGTGGCGATCGAATCCTATCATTTCGATTTCATGCTGGAGGCGATCCGCGAGGCGGAAGCCTCGATCGCGCAAGGCGGCCTGCCGATCGGCGCCGTGCTGACCCGCGACAACAAGGTCATCGCACGCGGCCATAACAACCGCGTGCAGGAAAAGAACGTCATCCTGCACGGCGAGATGAGCTGCCTGCGCCAAGCCGGCGTGATCTCGTTCCACGACACCGTCATGTACACCACGCTGTCGCCGTGCTCGATGTGCGCGGGCGCGCTCGCTCTGTTCAAGGTCCAACTGGTGGTCATCGGGGAATCCGTCACCTTCCCGGGCTCCAAGGACATACTCGACAAGTTCGGCATCCCCTGGATTGATCTTGCGGACGACCGCTCCATCACCATGATGAAGAATTGGCGTTCCAATCCTGCCAATGAGCGCCTGTGGCAGGGCGACATCGGCAACTAAACCTGGTCTGTTCGTCCTCGCTTCCGGGGACGGCATTTTGAGAAGTTCTTCGTGAGGTCAGCATGCCCATCAACATCCTGATGCCCGCTCTTTCGCCAACGATGGAGAAGGGCAACCTCGCCAAATGGCTGAAGAAGGAAGGCGACAAGGTCAAATCCGGCGACGTCATTGCCGAGATCGAGACCGACAAGGCGACCATGGAGGTCGAGGCCATCGACGAGGGCACGATCGCCAAGATCCTGGTGCCCGAGGGCACGCAGGATGTCCCCGTCAATGACGTGATCGCGGTGCTGGCCGGCGAGGGCGAGGACGTGAAGGCGGCAGGTGCCGCCAAGCCCGGCGCGTCGGCCGCAGCTGCCGAAGCACCGGCGCCAACGCCTGCCGCGCCCAAGTCTGCGCCGCCCAAGGCTGCGCCGCCGCCCGCCGCTACTCCCGCGGCGAAAGCTGCCGCCGCACCGGCTGCGCAGGGCAACGGCCATGGCGGCCGCGTGTTCTCCTCGCCGCTGGCGCGTCGACTCGCCAAGGACGCCGGCGTCGATGTTGCGATGGTGACCGGCACCGGCCCGCACGGTCGCGTTGTCGCGCGCGACGTCGAGCTGGCCAAGTCCGGCAAGGGCCTCAAGGCACAAGCGGCGGCGTCGTCAGGTGCGCCCTCGATCGCGCCGACCATGTCGGACAAGCAGATCCTGTCGCTGTTCGAGCCGGGCTCCTACGAGGTCGTCCCGCATGACGGCATGCGCCGCACGATCGCCCAGCGCCTGACCGCGTCGATCCAGAACGTCCCGCACTTCTACCTCACCATCGATTGCGACATCGGCAAGCTGCTCGCCGCACGCGAGCAGATCAACGCCGCCGCGCCGAAGGACAAGGAGAAGAAGCCGCTCTACAAGATCTCGGTCAACGACTTCGTCATCAAGGCGATGGCGGTCGCGCTTCAGAAAATCCCGAACTGCAATGTGAGCTGGACCGAATCCGGCATGGTCAAGCACCACCATTCCGACGTCGGCGTTGCGGTGGCGATGCCCGGCGGCCTGATCACGCCGATCATCCGCAAGGCCGAGACCAAGACGCTCTCGACCATCTCGAACGAGATGAAGGATTTTGCGACACGCGCCCGCTCGCGCAAGCTGAAGCCCGAGGAGTATCAGGGCGGCACCACGGCCGTTTCCAACCTCGGCATGTTCGGCATCAGCCACTTCACCGCCGTGATCAATCCGCCGCATGCGACCATCCTCGCGGTCGGCACCAGCGAGGAGCGGCCTGTGGTGCGCGGCGGCAAGATCGAGATCGCGAACATGATGAGCGTGACCTTGTCCTGCGATCACCGCGCCATCGACGGGGCTCTCGGCGCCGAGCTGATCGGTGCCTTCAAACAACTGATCGAAAATCCCGTCATGATGATGGTGTGACGAGAAAATTCGCGTCGTCATTGCGAGCGAAGCGAAGCAATCCAGGACGTGACCGGCAGACTGGATTGCTTCGTCGCACGAGCTCCTCGCAATGACGGTCTCGAACATTGAGGCCGGTTGAACGGGAACGAACGCAAAGCATGGCCGATACATCCTTCGACATCATCATCATCGGCTCCGGTCCCGGCGGCTATGTCACCGCGATCCGCGCCGCCCAGCTCGGCTTCAAGGTCGCGATCGTCGAAAAATCCTATCTCGGCGGCATCTGCCTGAATTGGGGCTGCATCCCGACCAAGGCGCTGCTGCGCTCGGCCGAGATCTACCACTACATGCAGCACGCCGGGGATTACGGCCTGTCGGCGGAGAAAGTGTCGTTCGACCCGAAGGCGGTGGTGCAGCGCTCGCGCGGCGTCTCGAAGCGGCTCAACGATGGCGTCGGCTTTCTGATGAAGAAGAACAAGGTGAGCGTGATCTGGGGCGCGGCTTCGATCGACGCGCCAGGCAAGGTCACCGTGAAGAAGTCCGACGTCGAGGGTCCCAAGGGCACGCTGGGCGAGGGGGCTTATCAGGCAAAACACATCATCGTCGCGACCGGCGCGCGGCCGCGCGTGCTGCCGGGGCTCGAACCCGACAAGAAGCTGATCTGGACCTATTTCGAGGCGATGGTGCCCGAGCGGATGCCGAAGTCGCTGCTGGTGGTCGGCTCCGGTGCGATCGGAATCGAGTTCGCCTCGTTCTTCCACACCATGGGCTCCGAGGTCACCGTGGTCGAGGTGCTGCCGCAGATCCTGCCGGTCGAGGACGCCGAGATCGCCGGCGTTGCCCGCAAGCGTTTCGAGAAGCAGGGCATCAAGATCATGTCCTCGACCAAGGTCACGAAGCTGGAGAAGAAGGCCGACAGCGTCGTCGCCACCATCGACGACGGCAACGGCAAGCCGGTCACGACCGAGTTCGAGCGGGTGATCTCGGCGGTCGGCGTCGTCGGCAACATCGAGAATCTCGGTCTGGAAAAGCTCGGCGTCAAAACCGATCGCGGCGTCATCGTGATCGACGGTTACGGCAAGACCAACGTCCCTGGCATCTATGCCATCGGCGACGTCGCGGGTCCCCCGATGCTCGCGCACAAGGCCGAGCATGAAGGCGTGATCTGCGTCGAGGCGATCAAGGGCCTGCACCCGCATGCCATGGACAAGAACCTGATCCCGGGCTGCACCTATTGCCAGCCGCAAGTGGCCTCCGTCGGCCTCACCGAAGCCAAGGCCAAGGAGGGTGGCCGCGAGATCCGCGTCGGCCGCTTCCCCTTCGTTGGTAACGGCAAGGCGATCGCGCTCGGCGAGGACCAGGGCCTGGTCAAGGTGATCTTCGACAAGAAGACCGGCCAGCTCCTCGGCGCCCATATGGTCGGTGCCGAGGTCACCGAGCTGATTCAGGGCTACGTCGTCGCTATGAATCTGGAGACCACGGAAGAAGAGCTGATGCACACGGTATTCCCGCATCCGACGCTGTCGGAGATGATGAAGGAAGCCGTGCTGGATGCCTATGGCAGGGTGTTGAATATCTGACTGCCGCCAAAGAGACCGTTCGCAAAATAAGAAGGAAACCAGCCCATGCAGGACAACGACAACCTCACCATCGAGCGCCCGAGCTTCGTCACCCATCTCGAATGCGCGATGGAAGGCGATCATTACGCCGCCGATCAGGTCCACAATCTCTCCAAGGCCGGCAAGCCGCTGCTCGTGCGTTACGACCTCGCGGGCGTGAAGAAGGCGCTGACCAAGGACGCGCTCGCCCAACGCCCCGCCGACATGTGGCGCTACCGCGAGCTGCTGCCGGTGCGCAAATGCAAGGACATCGTCTCGCTCGGCGAGGTCACGACGCCGCTGATCCGGCTGCCCAAGCTCGGCGCCAAGCTCGGCGGCGGCGAGATCATCGTCAAGGACGAGGGGCGGCTGCCGACCGGCTCGTTCAAGGCGCGCGGGCTCGTCATGGCAGTGTCGATGGGCAAGGCGCTGGGCATCAAGCACATGGCGATGCCGACCAACGGCAATGCCGGCGCGGCGCTCGCGGCCTATGCGACCTCCTGCGGCATCAAGACCACGATCTTCTGCCCGGCCGATACGCCGGAGGTGAATGTCAGCGAGATCGAGCTTCAGGGCGCGACCGTCTACCGCGTCAACGGCTATATCGACGATTGCGGCAAGATCGTCGGCGAGGGCAAGGCGAAAGTCGGCTGGTTCGACACCTCGACCTTGAAGGAGCCGTACCGCATCGAAGGCAAGAAGACGATGGGCCTCGAGCTCGCCGAGCAGCTCGGCTGGGACGTGCCCGACGTGATCTTCTACCCGACCGGCGGCGGCACCGGCCTGATCGGCATGTGGAAGGCGTTCGACGAGCTCGAGAAGATCGGCTTCATCGGTAGCAAGCGCCCGCGCATGGTCGCGGTGCAGGCGTCGGGCTGCGCGCCGATGGTGCGCGCCTACGAGGCCGGTACCGAGCATGCGACGCGCTGGGAGGATGCTCACACCATCGCTTCCGGCATCCGCGTGCCGCAGGCGATCGGCGACTTCCTGATCCTGCGCGCGGTGCGCGCGAGCAAAGGCTTTGCGATCGCGGTCGACGACGACAAGATCTCGTCGGCGCTGAACGAGGTCGCGCGCGAGGAGGGGCTGCTATTGTGCCCCGAAGGCGCCGCGACCTACGCCGCGTACAAGGAGAGCCTCGCCGACGGCCGTGTCAGCAAGACCGACCGCGTGATGCTGTTCAACTGCGCTACCGGCCTGAAATACCCGCTGCCAAAGGTCGACCGCACGCTCGATCGCCACAAGCCGATCGACTATTCGCAGTTCTAGCGCGTCATTTCGTCTCTTTGCGAACGAGCCCTCTTCCCGTACGCGGGAAGAGACAAAAATAACAATGTCATCGCTGGGAGAACACAATGAAGGCCACTTGGGCTGCGCTGGTTGCTATTCTCGCTGTTGCAGGCGCCGCGCGCGCCGACGATTATCCTTCACGTCCCATCACCATCATCGTTCCCTTCGCCGCCGGCGGGCCGTCGGATGCCATGGCGCGCGTGCTTGCCGAGCGGATGCGGACGTCGCTCGGCCAGGCCCTGGTGATCGAGAACGTCACCGGCGCCGGCGGGTCGATCGGCGTCGGCCGCGCCGTGCAATCGCCGCCGGACGGCTACACGATCTCCTTCGGCCATCTCGGCACCCACGTTGCCAACGGCGCCGTCTACAAGCTCAACTACGATCTCGTCACTGACCTCGAACCCGTGGTGCTGCTGCCGAGCAACCCGATGATCGTCGTCAGCAAGAACGCGGTCCCCGCGACCTCGCTGAAAGAGCTGATTGAATGGCTGAAGTCGCGGCCGTCGCCGGCAACCGCGGGCACGGCCGGCGCGGGGTCCGGCAGCCACATCGCCGGAGTCTATTTCGAGAGCGTCTCCGGTATCAAGCTGCAATACGTGCCGTATCGCGGCACCGCGCCCGCCCTGAACGATCTCATCGCCGGCCAGATCGACGTCATCGTCGACCAGACCTCCAACTCCATCAACCAGGTCCGCGCCGGCACCATTCGCGCCTACGCCATCACCGACGACAAGCGCCTGTCGTCGGCACCCGACATCCCGACCACGGCGGAGGCCGGGCTGAAGGGTTTTAGCATGACGCTGTGGTCCGGCCTGTGGGTGCCGAAGGGTACGCCGAAGGCGATCGTCACCAAGCTCAATGCCGCAGCCGTGGAAGCGCTGAACGATCCCGCCGTGAAGAAGCAGCTGGAAAGTCAGGGCCTGGAAATGACGCCGCAGGATCAGCTCACGCCCGAAGCGCTTGGCGCGCGTCAGAAGGCCGAGATCGCGAAATGGTGGCCGATCATCAAGGCCGCGAACATCAAGGTGGATTGAGGCGGCGCGGCGCGTGTGCGCCACACCCTCCGACCTCATCCTGAGGAGGCCGCAAAGCGGCCGTCTCGAAGGATGGCCGCGGGGCCGCGGCGGGGCCTTCACCCTTCGAGACGCCTGCTTCGCAGGCTCCTCAGGATGAGGGGATAGAGCGGATGCAAACGGATTCACTCCGTTCCCGTAAATCCCACCGGCGTCGCCACGGCCGCCGCATCCTTCGTCACCACGCGCTGATCGCTCTTGCCGGCGACCATGCCGCTGCCCTCGAACCGTGCGCGATAGACCAGCACGTTTTCGATCACGCGCTGGACGTAGTTGCGCGTCTCCGACAGCGGGATGCGCTCGACCCAGTCGACCGGATCGACCTTGGGGTCCCTGGGATCACCGCGCGCCTGCACCCATTCGCGCACGCGGCCACGGCCGGCATTGTAGCCGGCGAAGGTCATGATCTGGTTGCCGCGGTATTCCGAGAGAAGTGCGCTGAGCTCGGCCGCGCCCATCTGCGTGTTGTAGACGGGGTCGGAGACCATCTTGTCCCAGTCATAGGTCACGCCGAACCGCTTGGCGGTATCGCGGCCGGCTTCCGGCGTCACCTGCATCAGCCCGACTGCGTTGGCCGCCGACTTGTCGCGCTGGTCGAACGAGCTTTCGGTGCGCGCCACCGAATAGATCACGCTGGTCTCGATCGCAGGCGCCACCTGCTTGTGCTCGGGAATGCCGATGGTGGGGAAGGCGTAGTGGTCGAGCGCAAGCCCGCGCGCCAGCGCTGATTTGCCGACCTCCAGCATGACCCGCGCGTCGTTGCGCCGGCCGGCGAGCTCGCCGAGCGCTTCGAGCGCCACGACGTCGTTGCTCTCCTTGGCAAAATCCTCAGCGTAGTAATACACCATGTCGCGCTCATTGACGCCGTAGAGCATGTCGGCGGCGCGCACGCGTTCGTCCGTGGGCGGTGTATCAGCCGCGGCCAGCACGGGCGAGGGCGCGCGCAGCTCGATCCGGTCAAGGCCGAGCTTGGCGCGGGCGAGCTGTCCGTAATAGGCGGTCGGATAGCGCGCCGCCGTCTGATAGCTCAGGCGCGCATCGGCCGTTGCGTTCATCGCCTCGGCGGCGCGGCCGCGCCAATAGTTGGCCCGCGACAGCGCGATCGGATTGGCCGAACCTTCGTCGATCGCGGCGAAATGCATCATCGCCGCCCTGGGATCGTCGAGATAGCGCAGCGCGATCCAGCCGCACATGAAGTGATAGTCGACGCGATAGACTTCCATCGCGGGCACCGCCGCCGAGCGCACCACGTCATAGGCGGTTTTGAACTTGCCCTGGTCGAGCAGCTTTCGCGCAAGCAGGCGGCGCTCGCGCCACCAGGCGTCGGTGTCCTGAGCCGCCATCGTATCGGGCGCGGCGGCCAGGATCACCTCGGCGGCGTCGTCGATGCGGTCGTTCTGGAGATGCCATTGCGCGCGGCACAGCACATAGCCGAGATCGCGGCGCGCCTCGGCCGGAACGTCCTCGAGATAGTCCTTGGCCTTGGTGACCTTGCCGGTGACGGCGGCGCAGGCCTTGACGATCGCGAGCGCATCCTCGCCGAGCCGCTTGGCGGCGCGCCGCGCCCCTGCGTAGTCCTTGGCGCCGAGGCGCTTGTCCATGCGGGCGCGATGGTCCTCAGCGGTCAGGAGATCGCGGAACGCTTCGTAGGAATCCTCTTCGCTGCGCTCGGTCAATTCATCCGTGCGCCAGGCCTCGCGCACCAGACGTGCGGCCCTGTCGCTGTCGCCCTCCGTCACCAGCACGCGGGCTAGCGCGAACTTGCCCTTGGCGCTGGTCGGCCGGTCCATCGTGAATTTGTGCACCGTCGCCGCGTCGGCCTTCTCCTGCCACAGCCGGGCCTCGGCACGGCGGCGGAGCAGGGCGCTGCTCGGCCAGTCCGGATTGGCGGCCAGGAAGGCGGCGTAGCGCTTGAAATTCGCGGTGCTCTCGGAATGGCGCAGCATGAACCAGTCGGCGAGTTTCTGTCCGGCGGGGTCAATGATGCGGTCGCGCGCCGCGCTCGCATCGTCCGTCTTGCCCTTTCGCGCGAGGTCGATGGCGTCCTTCAACGCGGCGAGATCGCCGGTCAGCGGCGGGGCTGCCTGCTTGTCCGAGGGCTCGTCGTCGGACTTCTTGGACTTGCGCTTGGCCTCGGCATGCTTGCCGTGCCGCGCTTTGCCGGCGGAGGCATGGCGCTGCTTGCCGGCTTTCGCCTCATGCGTCTTCTTCGGCGCGGACGATTTGTGACTGCTCTTCGCTGCCAGCTCATTAGGAATGAAGGCCAAAGCGGCCACGGCAACGACACACGCGAGCGAGCGTAGGCACTGGTTCATTCGATGGTCCCCCCGCGAAACCACTACAAACCAAGGTCCGCGACGACATGCGGCTTGAGAATCAAGGACGACACCAAAACGATGCCACCACATCGTTTCGCATTCCTCACGCTCGTTCAACAATGCGGCAAAATACGGATCGGGAACGCGGGAACTTCCGAAACGCCGGAAAAGGCCGCTTTTTTAACCTTCTCGGGGTTCGCGTGAGGGTTGCGCACAGCTCACGGCGGCGCGAATGGCCAGATTGCGCGTGTTCCCCCGTCAAATCCGGTGTACTGAGTTCCCTCAAGCCATCCTTTCAGCCTTTGCTCCGTACCCATGCCACTTTTCAACCAGTCGATCCGGCGCAAGATCGTCGGCATCGCCCTCGGATTGATCGTCCTGATGCTGGTCACCTCGATCCTGTCGATGGTGATGTCGGGCCAGGTCGGTGTCCTGCTCAACGAGCTGACCGATCGCTACATCCCGGCCTATGGCCATCTGGCACGCGCCAACATCCGCTCGCTGGAACGGGCACTTGCATTGCGGCGCATGGTCATGACCAAGATGCAGTCGCCGTCGGACGAAGAGGCCTATGCGGCGCGCCTTCGCGAGTTCGAGGAAACCGACCGTAGGATCGAGGAGGAGGCCGAAAGCGCGCGCAAGCTCATCAACGCGATTATCGACGATCCCAGAACGGCCTCCGACAATGCCGCGCTGGCGCGGATCGAGACCCGCATCGAGACCGCCGTCGCCGAGCTGCGCCGTGACCTGAACGAGGACCACGCAAAACTCCTTAAGCAGGTCGATGGCAAACAGATGACGGAAGCGCGCGGCACGCTGGAACATCTCGATCTGTTGCGCGATCAGTTCAATCAGCAGATCGATGCGATCCGCGCCGACATGCTGAAGCAGGTATTTGCCAGCACATCGCAGGTGATCGGTCGTCAGCGTCAGGCGATGATCATTTCGGGCATCGTGACCTTGCTCGCGGCGATCGTCGGATTCGCTTTTGCGCTGCTGGTCAGTAGCGGCATCACGCGTCCGGTGCGGCTGTTGCTGGCTGGCACCCGCGAGGTCGAGGCGGGCCGGTTCGACAAGACCATCACTGTCTCGACCCAGGACGAGATCGGCGAGCTCGCCGCCGCCTTCAACCGCATGATCGAGCAGTTGCGGCACAACGAGCGCATTCGCGAGACCTTTGGCCGCTACATCGATCCCAAGGTGGTGCAGGGCCTGATCGACCGGCCGGAAGTCGCCATCGACGGCCAGCGCCGGGTCATGACCATCATGTTCTGCGACATGAGCGGCTTCACCTCGATGAGCGAGGGCATGACCCCGCGCGGCCTGGTCAAGGTGATGAACCACTATTTCACGCTGATGTCCGGCCCGATCAGGAGCAACCGCGGCATCATCGACAAATATATCGGCGACGCCATCATGGCCTATTGGGGCCCGCCCTTCATCGAGGAGGACGAGCCGGCGCTGCTCGCCGGCCTTGCCGCCATCGACATGGCCGACCAGGTGCCCGCGCTGCAGAAGCAATTGCCGGATCTGCTGGGTATCCGCGCCATGCCGGCGCTGTGCGATTTGCGGATCGGCATCGCCACCGGCGAAGTCCTGACCGGCAGCATCGGCTCCGAGCTGATGATGAGCTTCACCGTGATGGGCGATGCCGTGAACCTCGCCTCGCGCCTGGAGGCCGTCAACAAGACCTATGGCACCCGCATCCTGATCTCGCAGGCGACGGCGGATGCGATCGGCTCGCATCTCGAGCTGCGCGAGGTCGATCGTCTTGCAGTCGCCGGCCAGAGCGCGCCGCAATCGGTCTTCGAGGTGATGGGCCGCGCAGGCGCGCTCACTGCCGCGCATGAGAGCCTGCGTTCGCACTACGCCGAAGGCCTCGCCGCCTATCGCGCCCGGCGCTTCGACGAGGCGCGTGCCGCCTTCAACGCGGCGCTCGAAGCCGTCCCCGGCGATGGCCCCGCGCGCGCACTGCTCGCCCGCCTGGCGCAGTTCGAGGTTAATCCGCCGGACGAAGGCTGGAACGGCGCCTGGCGGCTGCAGCAGAAATAGCCGGCCGCGGGAAAAATTGTTTCTACTCGATAACGATGTTCGCCGTGACCTATTTCCCGGGCCTAGGTTTGATGTCCTTGAGGCGTTTGATGGGGATACGCCGATGACAGAACTTGAGGACAGGCTGGAGCGGTTCGAGACGCTCACCGCGGAATGCGAGTTGATCGCCAAGCTCGCCACGGACCGCACCAAGCGGGAATTTTATCTGAAGCTTTCGGAGCAGTATCGCCAGCTGGCGTTGGATATGCGTCAGGCGATCGCGACCAAGGCTGCGGCCTGACGCCGGCTGCAATCCGTTCTTAACACTTGGCGCGCATCCTACATGTCGATGCGGGGACGCTTGCTGTGCTTCTCCGCTGTGGGAATGCCGGGGCACGCTGCGATGCAGCGCGCCTTGTAAACATTGTTTTGTCGTGTCTCACAGGGCGATCCCATGCGGCTCCTTGCGGTGATGATCCTTGCGCTCATGACGGCTGCCTGCAATCAGGAGCAGGACATCACCGGCTCGACCCCGGTCTGCGCGATGCGGAACTACACCTCCTACAATTCCCGCGACATGAACCAGTGCGTTGCCGCCTGCAAGGCGTGCGACCACGGCAACACGGTCACTTGCAGCACCTCTTGCACCCTCAAGGGTGCGCGCTGAGCTGCTCGGCGGGGTCTCGTAGCCCGATGGAGCGAAAGCGCAATCCGGGGCCGCTCGCCCGTCGTCGGGCACTTGCCGGATCACGCTTGCGTCCCATCGGACCTTGCTGTTTCGCCCCTCTGTCAAGCCGGCGCATCCAAAATATTCCACTTTACCGAAATTCGGAATTGGCGTATGTGTCGCCCATCCCGGCTCACCCAAGAGGGGCGATCTTGTGTCGTCACGTTTCGCGAGCCGGGCGTGCGGTGGACGCGACAGCGTCGGGCGCGAAAGTGCGGGCGGGGCGGATTGCTCTCCGTGAGCCCGAGGCTTCGTGTCGACGAGCGGCGCTGTCAGGTTCGTCTCGTCATCAGGTCGGCGGCAACGTGCACAACGTCGTCGAAACCGGTGGCGACAAGCGAGCCGTGCGTACGGCAAAACCGTGTGGTCCTGGCCGTCGTTGCTACGGTCAAGCCTTTGCGGAGGCGACATTCGCGTCAACCGGCGCGGTGTCCGCGACTTTCGTGAAGACGAGGGAGGCCAAAAGGAACTCGGCTCCCGGGAGAGCACGGCATAAGCCGTAAAGCCACTGCGCAGGGAAGGCCGAGTGATTTGGCTACACCTGTATGCTGCTGTGCGGTTTCCTTGCGCTACCTTTCGCGCAGCGGACCGCGGGTGCCAGCCGGCACCCGGCCTTCCCTGCGCCCTCCTGGACAAGAGGGTGGAGAGATCAAGCAAAGCTCGGGTGAAATCCGCCGCGAGGATGCGAAGGTGTGTCTGCAATCAAAAATGCAGCTGGAGAGTGGCGCTGCCGCCTCATATTCGCAATGACGACTTGAGAGAGCGTGCGCCACAATTCGCTCTCATGCCCCGGACGCTGCGCAACGCCCTTGCGGTGCGCTGCAGAGCCGGGGCCCATGTCGCCGCATTGTAACGTGTCGCCTTCTGGGTCCCGGCTCTGCGCAGCAACGCTGCGCGTTGCAGCGCGTCCGGGACACTCGGCGCCGACTCACCCTAGCTGCGCGCCGTCATCTGCCGAGGTGAGCCGCGCGCGTCACCCGCCGCAAAATCTGAGGTTGTGGACCGCCTTTCCAGCGAGGGTATCACTGTAGGCTTTCCCGTGTCCTTCGGGCCACGATTGTGCCGTCCATGCAACACTCATCCCGGATATAACCCTCATCTCTGTCCGTTCGCATCAACGCCGCTTTTTGGCCACACCTGAACTTGAATAAAATCACTCTAATGTTTTAGCGGCAGCGGTGGTCCTGAAAGGCGACGGGAAATCCCAAGGTCGATTCAAATCTTGGCTCTGATTTTTCGGGTCTGAAAGGGTTGGCCGGGGAAACTGGTTTGCGATGGACGCAAAGACCGACATCAAGCAGAGGCTGCCGAGCCGTCACGTGACGGAAGGCCCTGCGCGCGCGCCCCATCGCTCCTACCTCTACGCCATGGGTCTCACCACCGAGCAGATCCACCAGCCGTTCGTCGGCGTCGCCTCGTGCTGGAACGAGGCCGCGCCCTGCAACATCTCCCTGATGCGCCAGGCGCAGGCGGTGAAGAAGGGCGTCGTATCCGCCGGCGGCACGCCGCGCGAGTTCTGTACCATTACCGTGACCGACGGCATCGCCATGGGCCATGACGGCATGCGCTCCTCGCTGCCGTCCCGCGAATGCATCGCCGATTCCGTCGAGCTGACGATCCGCGGCCACGCCTATGACGCTCTCGTTGGCCTCGCCGGGTGCGACAAGTCGTTGCCGGGCATGATGATGGCGATGGTCCGCCTCAACGTGCCCTCGATCTTCATCTACGGCGGCTCGATCCTGCCCGGCAATTTCCGGGGCCAGCAGGTCACCGTGCAGGACATGTTCGAAGCCGTCGGCAAGCACTCGGTCGGAGCGATGTCGGACGAGGATCTCGACGAGATCGAGCGCGTGGCGTGCCCCTCGGCGGGTGCCTGCGGCGCGCAGTTCACCGCCAACACGATGGCGACCGTCTCCGAGGCGATCGGCCTGGCGCTGCCGTACTCGGCTGGTGCTCCGGCACCGTATGAAATTCGCGACGCCTTCTGCATGACCGCGGGCGAGCAGATCATGGCCTTGATCGCTCAAAACATCCGGCCGCGCGATATCGTCACCCGCAAGGCACTGGAGAATGCGGCCGCCGTGGTCGCCGCGTCCGGTGGCTCGACCAATGCTGCATTGCACCTGCCGGCGATCGCGCACGAGTGCGGCATCAAGTTTGACCTGTTCGACGTCGCTGAAATCTTCAAAAAGACACCATATGTCGCTGATTTGAAGCCGGGCGGCCGTTATGTCGCCAAAGACATGTTTGAAGTAGGTGGCATACCGCTTCTGATGAAGACGCTGCTCGACAACGGATTTCTCCACGGTGACTGCATTACGGTTACCGGTCGAACGATCGCCGAAAATCTCAAAAGCGTTAAATGGAATCCGCACCAGGACGTGGTGCACCCGGCAGACAAGCCCATCACCGTCACCGGCGGTGTGGTCGGTCTGAAGGGCAATTTGGCGCCAGAAGGTGCGATCGTGAAAGTCGCGGGAATGTCCAACCTCAGGTTTACCGGTCCGGCCAGGTGCTTCGACCGTGAGGAGGATGCTTTCGAGGCCGTCCAGAAGCGTACCTACCGCGAAGGCGAAGTCATCGTGATCCGCTACGAGGGGCCGAAGGGCGGTCCCGGCATGCGGGAAATGCTCCAGACCACCGCGGCGCTGACCGGCCAGGGCATGGGCGGCAAGATCGCGCTCATCACCGACGGCCGCTTTTCCGGCGCCACCCGCGGCTTCTGCATCGGCCATGTCGGGCCTGAAGCCGCCATCGGCGGCCCGATCGGGCTGCTCGAGGACGGCGACATCATCGAGATCGATGCGGTCGCCGGGACACTTGACGTAAAATTGAGCGACCAGGAGCTTGCACAGCGCAAGACCAAATGGAGCGCTCGCGCGACTAACCACACGACGGGCGCGCTCTGGAAATATGCTCAGCAGGTTGGACCGGCGGTCGGGGGGGCAGTGACCCATCCGGGCGGCGCGCACGAGAAACAGTGCTATGCGGACATCTAGGCGTATCATAGTTGCGTTTGTGTTTGGGGCTACCGCGCTAGGCGCGCCGGCGCTCGCCTTCGACGGCGCGCCCGTCAGCCCGAAGGATGCGACCATCCCGGTGGTGACGACCTTGCCGGGCGCAGCGGGCAAGGTGCGCAATGTGCCGCCGGCGGTCGCGACCCAGGAAAGCTCGCTCAGCGCCCTGCAATATGCCGCCGAGGGTGGCCACCCCATCGCGCAGTGGAGGCTCGGCCGCATGTACGCCAATGGCGACGGCGTTGCTCAGGACGATGTGCGCGCGTTCGAGTATTTCAGCCGCATCGCCAACGCACATGCCGAGGACAGCCCCTCGGCGCCGCAGGCGCAGATCGTCGCCAACGCCTTTGTCGCGCTCGGTCGCTATTATCTGAGCGGCATCCCGAATTCGAAGGTCAAGCCGGACCAGGAGCGCGCGCGGGAGATGTTCTCCTATGCCGCGTCCTATTTCGGCAACGCGGATGCGCAATACGACCTCGCCCGCCTGTACCTGAAGACACCGGACGCCTCGCGCGAGGATTTCCGCTACGGCGCGCGCTGGCTTGGGCTCGCCGCGCAGAAGGGCCAGCACGAGGCCCAGGCGCTGCTCGGTCAGATGCTGTTCAACGGCGACCGCCTGCCGCGGCAGGCCGCGCGGGGCCTGATGTGGCTGACGCTGGCGCGTGACAGCGCAGGTAGCGACGAGACCTGGATCAAGGAAAACTACAACCGCGCCTTCGCAAAATCGTCCGACGACGACCGCGCCATGTGCCTGCAAATGCTGGAGCAGTGGGTGCAGGGCCGCCGGGAGTGATTGGTTGAGGCGGCCTCACGCCGCCTCGAGATCCAGATCCGCCCACACCGGCACGTGGTCCGACGGCTTCTCCCAGCTGCGCACATAGCTGTCGATGCCGACATTGGCGAGCCGGTCGCTGGCCTGTGGCGACAGCAGCAGATGGTCGATCCGCAGGCCATGGTTCTTCTGCCAGGCGCCGGCCTGGTAGTCCCAGAAGGTGTAGAGCCCGGGCTCGTCAGTAACCGCCCGCAGCGCATCGGTCAGGCCGAGGCCGAGCAGGGACTGAAAACTCTCCCGCGTCTCAGGCTTGAACAGGGCGTCCTCGGTCCAGGCGGCGGGGTTATGGACGTCGCGGGCATGCGGGATGACGTTGAAGTCGCCTGCGAGGACCAGTGGCTCCTCGGACTTGAGGCGCTCCTTCGAATACTCAAGAAGCCGCGACATCCATTTGAGCTTGTAGGGATATTTCTCGGTCCCGACCGGATTGCCATTGGGCAGATAGAGGCAGGCGACGCGCAGCACCCCACGCTTCAGAGTGACCACGCCTTCGAGGAAGCGAGCGTGCGCATCCTCGTCGTCGCCGGTCAGCCCCGACTTGGTCTCGTCGAACCGGAGCTTCGAGAGCAGGGCGACACCGTTAAACGTCTTCTGCCCATGGGTGACCACGTTGTAGCCGAGCGCCTCGATCTCCAGCCGCGGGAAGGCCTCGTCGACGCATTTGATCTCCTGGAGGCAGACGATGTCCGGCTGGCACTCCTTCAGCCAGGTCAGGAGGAGATCGATCCTCTGCCGGACCGAGTTCACGTTCCAGGTGGCAATTCTGATGGGCATGTCGGCGGGCTCCGGGCAGGGGCCATGGTTAGAACAAACTGCAAACGCGCCCGTCAAGGCGCCCGCAAAATCTCCCACAAAATTAACCCGGCTTAAGCCGGCCCTGGGCCATTGATACTGAAAAGGTTTTTCGAATGGGATGGCCGGACAAATCCATGAAGCGAACCGAGCCGCGCGACGGCCTGATCGGCGCGTTCCTGTACTGGCTCGGCGGCTTCGAGATCGAGGACGGCCTGACCGCCGATCTCAGCGAGCGCGAGCTGCGCCGCATCCGCGCCAAGCAGATCGACGCGGTGACCCGGCTGATCCCGATGACGATGGCCGTCACCATGCTCAATGTCGCGGTCGTGCTGGTCCTGTTCTGGGGCCGGGGCTGGAACGATTTCCTCGCAATCTGGGGCATGACCCTCGCCGCCACCGCCTCGCTCGCGGTGCGCGCGTGGCGGCGTTCGCATCGGAACCCACCGCAAGAGGCTACCGCGCGCGCCGCGCGGCAGATGCTGCGGCAGGCATTTTTCCTGGCCGCGATCTGGGGCACGCTGCCGCTCGCCCTGTTCAGCCGCATCGAGCCGACCAGCCAGCTCATCCTGGCCTGCCTGATGGTCGGCATGATGTCCGGCGGCGCCTTCACGCTCTCGACCTTCCCGCGCGCCGGCCTCGTCTATCTCGCGACGACAACGATCGCCTGCGCCGGCGCACTGCTGTTGTGCGGCACCGGGCCTTACCTCGCGACCGCGGTGTTCCTGCTGCTGTTCGCGTTCTTCATGGCGCGCAACATCGTCTCGCAAGGCAATCTGTTCCTCGGCAATCTCAAGGCCCAGCTCGAGCTCGAGCGCCAGACCGAGATCATCTCGCTGCTGCTGAAGGATTTTCAGGAGAACGCCAGCGACTGGCTGTGGCAGACCGATGCCGAAGGGCATCTGGTCGACGTGCCCGAGCGCTTCGCCGCCGTCGCGCAGCTGCCGCTGCAGCTGCTGAAGGGCTCGCATTTCGCCGACGTGCTCGACATGCTGTGCCCCGAGGACAAAAGCGCGGCCTACAACGTCGTCGGGCTGATGGAGCACGCCGAACCGCTGCACGAGATGAACCTCAAGGTCGTTGCCGGCGGCGAGGCGCGGCTGTGGTCGCTTACTGCGAATCCAGCCCACGACCGCGACGGCCAATTCCTCGGCTATCGCGGCTTCGGCCGCGACGTGACCGAGCGCTGGCGCGCGGAAAAGGCCGAGGCCGAGAGCCGCGCCAAATCGGATTTCCTGGCGGTGATGAGCCATGAGATCCGCACGCCCATGAATGGTGTGCTCGGGCTCGCCAGCATGTTGCTGGAGACGGAGCTCGATCCGGAGCAGCACGAGGCCGTCACGTCGATCCGCGAATCCGGCGATAATCTCCAGCGCATCCTCAACGACATCCTCGATCTCTCCAAGCTCGAGGCCGGACGCTTCGCGTTCGAGGCGATCGACTTCGCGCCGCAAGCGCTGGTCGAGACAGTCGCCACCGTCGTGCGCGCGAGCGCCAAGAGCAAGGGGCTCGCGGTCAAGATCGAGCTTGATCCGAACCTGCCGCCGACGTTGCGCGGCGACGTCGCACGCATCAGGCAGGTGCTGCTCAACCTCGCTTCCAACGCGGTGAAATTCACCGACCAAGGCGAAGTCACGATCGCAGCAGTCTGTCAGGCGCGCCGCGATCTGCTCGCCACTGTCGAATGGAGCGTGACCGACAGCGGCATCGGCATCGCCCCCGAAAAGCTCGGCCAGCTCTTCTCTGACTTTGCGCAGGCCGATGCCTCGATCAGCCGCCGCTTCGGCGGCACCGGGCTGGGCCTGGCGATCTCCCGGCGCATCATCGAGCAGATGGGCGGCACCATCGGCGTCACCTCGACGCCGGGTGAGGGCTCGACCTTCCGCTTCACGCTGGTGCTGCCCTGGAGCCAGGCGCAGGCATCCGACCACAATTCAGACCGCGACGAAGCCGACGATCTGAAGGCGCGTATCGCCGAACTCGACCGGCCGTTGAAGGTGCTGGTCGCGGAGGACGATGCCGTCAACCGCATGGTCGTCAGCAAGATGCTCGGCGCCTTCGACGTCGAGCTGCGCGTCGTGGCCGACGGCGTCGAGGCCGTCGAGACGGTTGCCGAGAGCAATTATGATGTCGTGCTGATGGACGTGCGCATGCCCGAGATGGACGGCCTTGCTGCGACGCGTGCGATCCGCGCACAGGGCGGGCGCTTCGAAGCCCTGCCGATCGTCGCGCTGACCGCCAACGCCTTCGCCGAAGACGTCAAGATCTGCCGCGAGGCGGGCATGTCCGACTTCCTGGCAAAACCGTTGCGCAAGCCCGCGCTGGTCGCGGCACTGCTGCGCGCGCTGGACGGCCAATTGGTGTCGGAGGACGCACCGCTTCAGCCGGAGCAGATGCCGGTCGAGGTGGACTGGACGGACGAGGAAAGGCAGATCACCGGCGCATAGCCGGCGACGTCAGATCGAGAAGCTGGTCCCGCAGCCGCAGGACGCGGTGGCGTTCGGATTGTTGACGCGGAACGAGGCGCCGATCAGATCGTCGACGAAATCGACCTGCGAGCCCGCCAGGAACGGTTGCGAGGCGGAATCGACCAGCACCACCGCATTGTCCTGCTCGATCACGAGATCGTCGTCGGTGCGGGCACGGTCAATGTCGAACTTGTACTGGAAGCCGGAGCAGCCGCCGCCCTCGACCGAGATCCGCAGCATCGCGCCAGACCCTTCGCCTTTGAGGATCTCCCCAATCCGGCGTGCGGCCTTGTCACTGATGGTCACGTCAGTCGTCATCGTTCGTCTCCGATAGTCCCGCGGTCACACCAAGGGCACCTGAAGGAAGGGGCACTTGAAGGTTACTTGCCCAATTCATTTGGTATCCCGGGTGCGGCATAGTTAAGTACCACCATACGCAGAATCAAATGGATAGAGACTAAATTCGCCGTGTCCGTCGGAATGGCTGCCCCCCACGCGCCCTATGCCTGCGATCCCGAGCGCAGCCGCGGCCGGTTGGTTGCGGAACCGCCGAGCCAGACCCGCAGCCCGTTCCGGCGGGATTGCGACCGGGTGATCCATTCCACCGCGTTCCGTCGGCTGAAGTACAAGACCCAGGTGTTTGTGTTCCACGAGGGCGACCACTATCGCACCCGGCTGACCCATTCGCTGGAGGTGGCGCAGATCGCCCGCGCGCTGGCCCGGCAGCTCGGGCTGGACGAGGATCTCACGGAAACCCTCGCGCTCGCCCACGACCTCGGCCATCCGCCCTTCGGGCATGCGGGCGAGCGGGCACTGGACGCCTGCCTGAAGGAGTTTGGCGGCTTCGACCACAACGCCCAGACCTTGCGCGTCGTTGCGGCGCTGGAGCACCGCTATCCTGATTTCGACGGGCTCAACCTGACCTGGGAGGCGCTGGAGGGCATCGTCAAGCACAACGGTCCGCTGACCGATCGCAGCGGCGCGCCGGTCGGGCATTATCGCGAGCACGGCATTCCCGTCGGCATCGCCGACTACATCAAGATCTACGATCTCGAATTGTGGAGCTTCGCCTCGCTCGAAGCACAGGTCGCCGCGATTGCCGACGACATCGCCTATGATGCCCACGACATCGACGACGGCCTGCGCGCCGGCCTGTTTCACCTCGACGACCTCAAGGTGATGCCGTTGACCGCGGAGATCATCGGCGAGACCTCCGCGCATTACCCCGACCTCGAAGACGTCAGGCGCGGCGCCGAACTGGTGCGCGAGCTGATCTCGCATCTGATCGGCGCGGTATTCGCCGAGGCGCAGAAGAACCTTGCCGCCGTCAAACCGCAATCCGCCCAGGACGTGCGCCGGCAGAGCCGGGCGCTGATCGCGTTCCCCGCCGCGGTCGCCGAGGAGGAGGCCGCCATCAAGCGCTTTCTCTATCAGCACATGTACCGCCACAAGCGGGTCATGCGGGTGATGGGCGAGGCGGAACAGATCCTATTCGACCTGTTCGCCAAATACCTCAAATCGCCCGGCGAGCTGCCGCCGGAATGGCTGGTCGGGGCGGAGGCGGACAATGAAGGCGACCGGGCCCGGCGGATCGGCAATTTCATTGCTGGAATGACCGACCGTTTCGCTCTGACCGAGCACCAGCGGCTCTTTGACTCGACCCCGGATTTGCGTTAGGCGGCGCCCATGCCCGACACATCCTCAGCACTGCACCTGTTCGCCGACGTGCTCGCACGCGTGCACGCGGTCTGCCGCGCGCTCGCGACGGAAGCCAACTGGCCCGAGGGTATCGATTTCTCGCGCGTGGTGGTCGAGCCGCCGCGCGACGCCACCCATGGCGACATGGCGACCAACGTCGCCATGGTGCTTGCGAAAGAGGCAAAGGCAAAGCCGCGCGATCTCGCCGAGCAGATTGCCAAGCGGCTGCGCGCGGATACCCTGATCGCCAAGGTGGACGTCGCCGGCCCAGGCTTCATCAACCTGACGCTGAAGCCGGCTGCCTGGGTGGAAGCGCTACGCACGGTGCTGCGCGAGGGCGCCGATTACGGCCGCGCCCGCGGTGGCTCGAAGGTCAATGTCGAATACGTCTCGGCCAATCCGACCGGGCCGATGCATGTTGGCCATTGCCGCGGCGCCGTGTTCGGCGACGCGCTGGCGAGCCTGCTTGAGTTCGCAGGCCGTGACGTCACGCGCGAATACTACATCAACGACGCCGGCGCGCAGGTCGACGTGCTCGCCCGCTCGGCGTTCCTCCGGTATCGCGAAGCGCTCGGCGAGGACATCGGCGCGATTCCGGAAGGCCTTTATCCCGGCGACTATCTGAAGCCAGTCGGGCAAGCGCTGGTGAAGGAGCATGGCGACAAGCTCCTCGCAATGAGCGAGGCCGCATGGCTGCCGACGGTGCGCGCCAAGGCGATCGCAATGATGATGGACGAGATCAAGGGCGATCTCGGCGCGCTGAACATCCGCCACGACGTGTTCTTTTCGGAGCGCTCGCTGCTGGACCCCGGCAACAACAAGGTCGCCGAGACGATCGATTTCCTGCGCGCCAAGGGCGACATCTATCAGGGCCGCCTGCCGCGGCCTAAGGGCGCTCCGGCCGAAGATTGGGAAGATCGCGAGCAGCTGCTGTTCAAGGCGACGGCCTATGGCGACGACGTCGATCGTCCGCTGATCAAGTCAGACAATTCTTACACCTACTTCGCCTCCGACATCGCCTACCACAAGAACAAGTTCGACCGCGGCTTTGCCGAGATGATCGACGTCTGGGGCGCCGACCACGGCGGCTACATCAAGCGCATGCAGGCGGCGGTGAAGGCGACGACCTCCGGCAAGGGGGCGCTCGACGTCAAGATCGTCCAGCTCGTGAAATTGCTGCGCAACGGCGAGCCGGTGAAAATGTCGAAGCGGAGCGGGGACTTCGTCACCTTGCGTGAGGTGGTGGATGAGGTCGGCCAGGACGCCGTCCGCTTCATGATGCTCTATCGCAAGAACGATGCGGTGCTCGACTTCGACCTCGCCAAGGTCATGGAACAGTCGCGCGACAATCCGGTGTTCTACGTCCAGTACGGTCACGCCCGTGGCCACTCGATCTTCCGCAACGCACGCGCGGAGGTGTTCCCGGAGCTCCCCGAGGATACGGAAAAGCGCATCGCATGGCTCGCTGAGTCGGCGGTAGAGCGGCTGTCGGACCCGGCTGAGCTCGACCTTCTCAAGCGGCTCGCAATTTTTCCGCGCATGCTGGAAGCGGCCGCAAGCGCCCACGAGCCGCACCGAATTGCCTTCTATCTCTATGATTTAGCCAGCGAATTTCATGCACTTTGGACGAAGGGGCGCGATTTGCCCTATTTACGCTTCATTATCAATAATGATGCACTTCTAACGAAGGCGCGGCTGGCCATGGTCCAGGGCGTCGTCTCTGTCCTGGCATCGGGCCTCGCCATCCTCGGCGTCCATGCTCCGGACGAGATGCGGTAGTTTGGGGCGAACTACTTAAGGGGATTGTTGGGGGTAACCGGCAGAAGCCGGATCGCTTAGACTTGGTTGAAAGCCTTGTGGGTCGAAAGCCGTGCCTTGGTCGAGGGGGCGTGCGGCTTTCCCGAAGGGACGCATCATCACGATGGCCGAACGATATCAGGACAGACCGTTTCCTTCCGATGACTATGATCGCGGTGGTGATCAGCATGGGAGGGCCGAGAGCGGCGATCCCTTGGCCGAGCTCGCTCGCCTGATCGGGCAGACCGATCCGTTCGCAGCGCAGGGGCGGCCCGGCGCGCACCCGCCAGCAGCGCCTGCCCAGGGCTATCAGGACCACGACTACCGGCAGGACGATTACCAGCAGGACCATGCCGAGCAGGCCTCGCCGCCGCCCGGACCACCCTCATGGATGCGGCGCGCCAATGTGCAGCCCGCGCCACCCCCTGAGCCTGCCTATCCCGTTTCCGGAACCCCGGTTCATCCGTTGCATCGCTATTCAGCCCAGCCGACCGCGCCGGAGCCTGATTTTCATCAGCCGCAGGCCCATCAGGATCCCGCCTACCAGGATCAGGCTTATCAAGCTCAGGCCTACCAGGATCAGGCCTACCAGCAGCCCGATCAGGCTTACCGGGAGCAAGTCTATCAGCAGCCCGATCCGGCGCGCTACGACGATGCGCTCTACGGACGGCTGGAGGCGGGCGAGCAGGACTACCAGCGCGACCCCGCCTATCCCGACGATCCTTACGCGTTCCAGAGCGACTATCCCGAGGCGGATCTCGACGAGCCGAAAAAGCAGCGCGGCGGCATGATGACGGTCGCGGCGATCCTGGCGCTTGCCGTGGTCGGGACCGGCGCTGCCTTCGCCTACAAGACCTATGTGGGCTCGCCCCGCAGCGGGGAGCCGCCGATCATCAGGGCCGACAACACGCCGACCAAGGTCGTGCCGGCGCCGTCGGATTCTTCGGCGAAAGTGCCGGACCGCATGGTCACCGGCGATGGCACCGAGAAGATCGTGCCGCGCGAGGAAGCGCCTGTTGACGTCAACGCTAAGGCGGGAGGTCCCCGTGTGGTGTTCCCGCCGCTGAATCAGAACGCGAACCCGCCTCCGGTCGCGAGCGTGTCGCCGTCCAGTATTCCGCCGTCGGGTGCGGGTCCGAGCCCGAGCAACGGGACGCTGCCGAACAATTCGCCGCGCCCGATCAGGACTGTGGCCGTGAAGGGCGATCAGAACGATAGCGCGGCGCCGCAATCGGCTGCGGCCAGGACGGCAACTGCGCCGAAGACGCTCGCGGCACCAGCTGCGCCGATCGCCCCGCATACGCCCCCGACCTCGGCCAATGCCAGTGCCAACCAGCCGATGTCGCTGGCGCCGCAGGCGCCGCCA
This sequence comes from Bradyrhizobium sp. LB14.3, assembly GCF_040547985.1. Lineage (NCBI taxonomy): Bacteria > Pseudomonadati > Pseudomonadota > Alphaproteobacteria > Hyphomicrobiales > Nitrobacteraceae > Bradyrhizobium > Bradyrhizobium sp. LB14.3. The sequence goes on along the minus strand of NZ_JBEPQT010000018.1, from coordinate 73,429 downwards.
GCCGAACCGCCGCAGCGGATGGCTGCGAGCAACCCGACGCAACTCGCGCCCGCCAGCAGTGGCGGCGGCTATATCGTACAGGTCTCGTCGCAGCAGAACGAGGACAGCGCCGCCGCATCTTACCGGGTGCTTCAGGGCAAGTATGGTAGCATCCTTGGATCGCGCTCGGCGGTGATCAAGCGGACCGATCTGACTGACAAGGGCAAGGGTATCGTCTACCGCGCCTTCGCCGGGCCCTATGGTTCGGCCGCGGAAGCGACGCAGGTCTGCAACAGCCTGAAGGCTGCCGGTGGACCACAGTGTCTCATCCAGAGGAATTAACGGCCGTTTCCTTGACCCCCTCGCGGGTCAGGGTTAATCGGCCGTTATGAGCACGCGGGCCTTCATTACGGGCGTATCCGGAACGGAACTGACCGCCGTAGAGCGGGAGTTTATCCGCAGCGAACGCCCATGGGGCTTCATCCTCTTCAAGCGCAATATTGAGACGCCGGCTCAAGTTGCTGCACTCGTTGCGGAATTGCGAGCGGCTGCGGGTTCTGCTGATGCCCCTGTCCTGATCGACCAGGAGGGCGGACGGGTGCAACGGCTGGGACCGCCGCATTGGCCGGTCTATCCGCCGGGCGCCATTTTCGCAGGCCTCTACGACATTGATTCGGCGCTCGGGCTGACCGCGGCGCGCCTCAGCGCCCGGCTGATCGCGGCCGATCTCGCCGATCTCGGCATTACCGTGGATTGTTTGCCCCTGGCCGACGTTCCCGTGGCCGGCGCCGATGCAGTCATCGGAAATCGAGCCTATGGCACTGAGCCGGGCAAGGTCGCGGCGATTGCCCGGGCCGTCACCGAGGGCTTGGAACAGGGAGGCGTGCTGCCGGTCCTCAAGCACATTCCCGGCCATGGGCGAGCCACCGCCGATACTCATTTCAAGCTGCCGACGGTCGATACATCCAGGGACGAACTGGAGCGGACCGACTTCGCGGCATTCAAGCCGCTGGCGGATTTGCCGATGGCCATGACTGCACATGTTGTGTTTAGCGCGGTCGACCCCGCCCATCCGGGGACGACATCTGCGACAATGATCGCTGAAGTGATTCGCGGCGTGATTGGGTTCCAGGGTTTGTTAATGAGTGATGACGTGTCGATGAACGCGCTGTCGGGGAATATCGCCGAACGGACCCGCGCCATCTTCGCGGCCGGCTGCGACGTGGCCCTGCATTGCAACGGCAACATCGAGGAGATGCGCGAGGTCGCCGGCCAGACACCTGAATTGGCGGGCAGGGCGCTGGAGCGGGCAAACGCCGCGCTCGCGGCGCGTAAAGCACCGCAGCCGCTCGACCGCGCGGCCGCACGCGCCGAACTGGACGCATTGATCGCACGGGCAAACACGGCATCGGCATGACCGCAGAAATCCTATCGTTTGAAACCGGGCGGCCCGCAGAACTCGCCGAGGGTGAGCCGGCGTTGGTGGTGGACGTCGAGGGCTATGAGGGGCCGCTCGACCTGCTGCTCGCACTGGCGCGGCAGCAGAAGGTCGATCTCGCCAAGATCTCGATCCTGGCGCTCGCCGACCAGTATCTCCACTTCATCGAAGCCGCGCGAAAGATCCGGCTCGAGCTTGCCGCCGATTATCTCGTGATGGCGGCCTGGCTCGCCTTCCTGAAATCGCGCCTGCTGCTGCCGGAGCCGCCGAGTGCGGACGGCCCGAGCGCGGAGCAGATGGCGACGGCGCTCGCCAACCGCCTGCGCCGGCTGGAAGCCATTCGCGAAGCCGCCAACCGGCTGATGAACAGGCAACAATTGCTGCGCGACATCTTCCCGCGCGGTGAGCCCGAGCAGATCGCCGAGATCAAGCATCCGAAATACACCGCGACGCTCTATGACCTGCTCACCGCCTATGCCTCGCAGCGCCAGTCGCGCGTGCTGGCGAGCGTGCATCTGGCCAAGCGCACGGTGTGGTCGCTCGCCGAGGCGCGCGCCACGCTGGAGCGGCTGGTCGGCAGCATCAGCGAACAGGACGACTGGGGCGTTCTCGACGACTATTTGCTCCGGCACGTCGCCGATCCGACGCAGCGCGCGACGGTGCTGGCTTCGAGTTTTGCGGCTGCGCTCGAACTGGTGCGTGAAGGTCAGCTCGAGCTGAACCAGAAAGAGGCGTTTTCGCCCATCTATTTCCGGAAGGGGCGCCCTCAGCCGATCGCGGACGCAGCTCCTGCGCCCGATGCGCCGGTCGCTTAAGTGCAACAAGGAGAATCTGCCATGGCAAGCCTGGCTGAAGTGCGGGTAGATGAGGCCGAGCCGATGGAGAACGAATCCCAGGCGCGTCCCGAAGAATTGCGGCTGCTGGAAGCGCTGCTGTTCGCTTCGAATGAACCGTTGGACACCGCGACGCTGGCCAAGCGCATGCCCGAGGGCGTGGACGTGAAGGCCGCGCTCGAGCAGTTGCAGGCCGACTATTCCTTGCGCGGCGTGAACCTCGTGCGGGTCGCCAACAAATGGACCTTCCGCACCGCGGGCGATCTCGCCTGGCTGATGACCCGTGAGAGCACCGAGACCCGCCGCCTGTCGCGCGCCGCGATCGAGGTGCTCGCGATCATCGCCTATCACCAGCCCGTGACGCGCGCCGAGATCGAGGAGATCCGCGGCGTCGTCACCTCGAAGGGCACACTGGACGTGCTGCTGGAAACCGGCTGGATCAAGCCGCGCGGCCGTCGCAAGACACCGGGGCGTCCCTTGACCTTCGGAACCACCGAGGACTTCCTGTCGCAGTTCACTCTGGAACAGCTCGGCGATCTGCCGGGCTTGGAGGAGCTGAAGGGCACGGGCCTGCTGGATTCGCGTCTGCCGACCGGATTCAGCGTGCCGACGCCGTCGGACGACCCGCAACTGCGTGAGGACGAGGATCCGTTGGAACCGGGCGAGGACCTCGATCTGGCGCTGGCACCTGCGGTCGAGCCCGAGACGCCGCCGGAAGACGGCAATGAGGGTGGCGAGGGCGGCAGCGCGGACTGACGTCCCGGCCTTTTACCGGCCCCTGCGACCAGTTAACACTAGCAAGATTACGTAGCGCCAACAGCGAATTGGCGCTGCCTTGGTCCTTGTTTTTGACACCTGCCAAGCCTAGGTTTCTGTAAAGATCGGCCGGTCCCCGGCCATACGCGTTTGGAGGATTGCAGGATGGGTTCACTTAGCATTTGGCACTGGATCCTGGTGATCGCAGTGGTCCTGCTTCTGTTCGGCCGCGGCAAGATTTCGGATCTGATGGGCGACGTGGCGCAGGGCATCAAGGCGTTCAAGAAGGGCATGCAGGACGACGACAAGGTCGCCGACAAGCCCGAGCCGGCCAAGTCCCTCGAGCACACTGCCGCGCCGACCGCGGCACGGTCCGACGTCGGCAGCAAGGCCGTCTGAGCAGAGTACGCGAGACGCGGGTAGCGGCCCTGATCCTGCACGCAAGGGATTGGGCCGGTCGCGGCTGGCGTGAACGGAAGGCCTCATGTTCGACATCGGGTGGAGTGAACTGGTCCTGATCGGGGTCGTGGCCCTGGTGGCCATCGGCCCGAAAGAGCTGCCGGGCGTGCTGCGCATGGTCGGGCAGTGGATGGGCAAGGCCCGCAAGATGGCCGCCGAATTCCAGGGCCAATTCCAGGAAGCGATGCGCGAGGCCGAAATGGCCGACCTCAAGAAGAGCTTCGATGAGGTCAAGGAAGCGGCTTCCGGTTTTGCCGGCAAGAATCTGATGACCTCGCTGCAGAAGGACGTCAGCGACGCACTCCGCGTCGATGCGCTGGACAAGCCGGCCGAGACGACCACCACGGCGGTCGAACCGCCGGCGACTTCGATTGAAGCGACGGCGACTTCAAGTGACGCGCCGACGACGTCAAGTGACGCGCCGGTCACCCCGACCACTCCGGAAGCGCCGACGCCGGAGACCTTCGTGGAGGCCGAAGCGCATGCGGCCGTGAACGAGCCGCTCGCCATCACACGTGAGGTCGAGCAGGCGCAGGTCGCACAGGACACCGCGCCATCCGAAGCGATCAAGGACGCCAAAGCGTCATGAGCGACGCCGATATCGAGGCCAGCAAAGCCCCATTGATGGACCATCTGATCGAGCTGCGGTCGCGGCTGATCAAGGCGCTGCTCGGCTTCGGCGTGGCCTTCATCTTGTGCTTCTTCTTCGCCAAGCAAATCTACAACGTGCTGGTCTGGCCGTTCGTGTGGGTCGCGGGCCCCGAGAACTCCAAATTCATCTATACGGCGCTGCTGGAATATTTCATCACCCAGCTCAAGCTTGCACTGTTCGGCGCCGGCTTCATCTCGTTCCCGATCGTCGCGACCCAGATCTACAAATTCGTCGCGCCTGGCCTGTACAAGCACGAGAAGAATGCCTTCGTCCCGTATCTGGTCGCGACACCGTTCTTCTTCGTGCTGGGCGCAGCGCTGGTCTATTTCGTCGTGCTGCCGATGCTGGTCCGCTTCTCGCTCGGCATGCAGCAGGCCGGCAGCGACGAGACCGCGCAGATCCAGCTGCTGCCCAAGGTCGGCGAATATCTGTCGCTGATGATGTCGCTGATCTTTGCCTTCGGCATCGCTTTCCAGCTCCCGGTGATCCTGACGCTCTTGGGCCGGATCGGCATCGTCTCGGCAAAAATGCTGCGCGAGAAGCGCCGCTATTTCATCGTCATCGCCTTCGTGATCGCGGCCGTGCTGACGCCCCCCGACGTGCTCAGCCAGTGCTCGCTCGCGATCCCCTTGCTCGCGCTCTACGAGGGCTCGATCATCGCGGTGAGCATTGTGGAGAAGAAGGCGGCAGCTTCAAAGGCGGCCACCGGCACTGACGTATCGACCCCGGCTAATCCGGCGGAGTAGGGACGAGATGTCATTCCCCGCGAAGGCGGGGATCCAGCACACCGCGGCCTCTCGGGGAATCATTGACCTCTCTGGAATACTGGATCATCCGCCTTCGCGGATGATGACAGTCATGCTAGGAGACGCGCACATGTAAATCGTCAACATTCACGTTGACTGTTTACGCGCGGCCCCAGGATCACAGCCATGCACGACATCAAATCGATCCGCGACAATCCGCAAGCCTTCGACGCTGGCCTCGCCCGGCGTGGCCTGAAGCCGTTGTCGGCGTCGCTGCTCGCGATCGACGAGAAGCGGCGGGCGGCGATCCTGGCCTCGGAGCAGGCGCAGGCGCGGCGCAATGCGGCCTCCAAGGAGATCGGCGACGCCAAGAAGGCCAAGGACGAGACGCGCGCGGCCAGGCTGATGGCGGAGGTCGCCGAGCTGAAGACAACGATGCCGGAGCTCGAGGCGGCCGCGAAGGCTGCCGACGAGTTGCTGACAATGGAGCTGTCCGCGATCCCGAACATTCCATTCGATGAAGTGCCCGATGGTGTCGACGAGCACGGCAACGTTCAGCACCATGTGTTCGGCAACAAGCGCAACTACGGCTTCGCGCCGAAGCTGCATGACGATCTCGGCACCGCGCTCGGCTATATGGACTTCGAGGCGGCGGCAAAACTTTCCGGCGCGCGCTTCGTCGTGCTGAAAAAGGGGTTGGCGAGGCTGGAGCGCGCGCTCGGCCAGTTCATGCTCGACCTGCATACCAACGAGCACGGCTACACCGAGATCAACCCGCCGCTGCTGGTGCGCAACGAGGTGATGTTCGGCACCGGGCAATTGCCGAAATTCGAGGACGATCAGTTCTGGGCGATCAAGGGCGAGCTCCTGGCCGCGCCGGACTCTGAGCGGCTGATGACCGAGCGCCTCGGCCTCATCCCGACCGCCGAGGTTGCCCTCACCAATCTCGTTCGCGAATCCATTCTCGACGAGAAGCAGCTGCCGATGCGGCTCACGGCGTTGACGCCGTGTTTCCGCGCCGAAGCGGGCGCGGCCGGGCGCGACACCCGCGGCATGATACGCCAACACCAGTTCACCAAGGTCGAGTTGGTCTCGATCACGACGCCGGAGGTGAGCAAGGACGAGCTGGAGCGGATGCTGTCCTGCGCCGAACAGGTGTTGCAGAAGCTCGACCTGCACTACCGTGTGATGACGCTCTGCGCAGGAGATATGGGTTTCTCGTCGCAAAAAACCTATGACATCGAAGTCTGGATGCCCGGGCAGGGCGACGGCGGCATGTTCCGCGAGATCTCGAGCTGCTCGGTCTGCGGTGACTTCCAAGCGCGACGCATGGATGCGCGCTCGCGCGGGCCGGACGGCAAGCCCCGCTTCGTGCACACGCTGAACGGCTCCGGCACCGCGCTCGGCCGCGCGCTCATCGCGGTGATGGAGACCTATCAGCAGGAGGACGGCTCGATCGCGGTCCCCAGCGTGCTCCAGCCCTATATGGGCGGGCTCAAGGTGGTCGCGCGCGAGTAGGGCGCGTTGCTCGCCCGCAACGCAGAAACGTTTGGTTGCGAAGATCGGGCGGCCGGTTATCCTGCCGACCACCCGACAACGCGAACCCCTCGTTCATGGCCTTGCACCGCGACATCTTCTGGGTCGGCAGACAATGGGCGGTGACAGGTGCCGGCATCCAGGCTGTCGATCAGCGGCTGCGTGGCGTGCTCGACATCGCGATCGCGCGGCTCTGGGACGACGATCTGGTCCAGAGCCGGCGGGCCAAGCCCGGCGTGAATGCCGCGGATTTCGACAACGCGCTGACGATGGCACGGGAACGCTTTCCGCAGGCGCCGGTGGCGGACCCGTTCGTTGAACAGCTGGAGGCGCTCGGCGTGATCGAGGCTCCAATCGTGAGCCCGGTCGTGCCGGCGATGAAGCTGCATGCGGAGGGCCGGCTGGCGCGCTTCCTGCCGCAATGGCGCGTTCGCCGCTAACAGAACCGGGAACGGCCGCCGGCCCCGATCGGCCGGTTTGCCTGATCGGCCCCAGCCGGATAAGACGGATCAGACCCGTTTCAGGAATCGACCTTTCGCATGCGCATTCTCTGCACCAATGACGACGGCATCCACGCCCCCGGCCTCAAGGTGCTGGAGGAGATCGCACGCGCATTGTCCGATGACGTCTGGGTGGTCGCGCCTGAGCTCGACCAGTCCGGCGTGTCGCATTCGCTGTCGCTGAACGATCCTCTGCGCCTGCGCGAAGTCGGCCCGCGGCACTTCGCCGTGCGCGGCACGCCGACCGACTGCGTCATCATGGGCGCGCGCCATATCCTCGGCGCCAAGCTGCCCGATGTCGTGCTGTCGGGCGTCAACAAGGGCCGCAACGTCGCCGAGGACGTGGTCTATTCCGGCACCATCGCCGGTGCGCTGGAAGGCACCATCCTGGGGCTGCCGTCGTTCGCACTGTCGCAGGAATTCAGCGTCGAGACCCGCGACCGGCCGCTGTGGGACACAGCGCGCAAATTCGGCCCCGACATCCTGCGCAAGGTGATCGCCGCCGGCATCCCGAAGGACACGGTCATCAACGTCAACTTCCCGGCTTGCGCGCCGGAAGATGTGCTGGGCATCCGCGTGACGCGGCAGGGCAAGCGCAATCTCGGCTTCCTCAGGATCGACGAGCGCAAGGACGGCCGCGGCAATCCCTATTTCTGGATCGGCTTCGAGCGCGCGGCGATGATTGATACGCCCGCCGAAGGCACCGATCTCGCGGCGCTGCGCGGACGCTACGTCTCCGTCACGCCGCTCAGGCTCGACCGCACCAACGAAGCGTTTTCCGAGGCGCTGAGTGCGACGCTGAAGTAAGTCTGCTGGAACTTAAGGCCTAGCCGCCGCGAAGCGCGGCTTCGATGGTCTTGCCGAGCGCGTCGAGCTGAAACGGCTTCTGAAGCGCCGGCCGATCGCGGTACTGCTCGGGGAGCCCGGAGGAGCCGTAGCCGGTGGCGAAGATGAACGGGCAGCCTTTCGCCTTGATGACATCGGCGACCGGCGAGATGACCTTGCCGTTGACGTTGACGTCGAGAATGGCGATGTCGAACTCGGTTGCCTGGGCGAGCCGCATGGCTTCGGTGATGTCGCCCGCCTCAGCCGCGACCTTGTAGCCCAGCTCTTCGAGCATATCCGCGACCATCATCCTGATCATCACCTCGTCTTCGACGAGGAATACAGAGCGGCCTGAAAGCCCCGTCGCGGTCATGGTAGAGTCCTTGCCCATTGCCAAAAACGTTCGCAGATAACGTGAATCGACGCAATGCGCGTTTCGACGATCGGATGTCTGAAATGGCCATCGAGGCTCGCCCGTTGCAAGCCGATTTGTGGTCAGATACGCCAGCAGAAGCGTACCACGGGTTCCTGAACCGGAACAAGATTCTCGCGCCCCGGGGTTGGCATCCCGGATCCCCAAAACAGCATAAGCAGGCAATGACCTCCCATCAGCACCCGCCGGAAAAGATGATGTTTCAGCTCACGCTGAGGCGCCGGGGTATCAGCGACCAGGCGATCCTGCGGACCATGGAGGAGGTGCCGCGCGAGCAGTTCGTGGACGAGGCTGATCGCGACGGGGCCTATCGCGATACCGCGCTGCCGATCGCCTGCGGGCAGACCATCAGCCAGCCCTTCGTCGTCGCCTATATGACCGAGCAGCTCCAGCTCCAGAAGAAGCACCGTGTGCTCGAGATCGGCGCCGGCTCGGGCTACCAGGCCGCGGTGCTGTCGCGGCTCGCCGGCCAGGTGTTGACCGTCGAGCGCTACCGCAAGCTCGCGGACGCCGCACGTATCAGGCTTGAAAAGCTCAACTGTCATAATGTCGAGGTGATGCTGGGCGACGGACTCAATCTGCCGCCCAATATCGGCCCGTTCGACCGCATCATCGTCACGGCCGCGATGGAGCAGATTCCGGACAACCTGATCGAGCGGCTGGAGGTGGGCGGCATCCTGATCGCGCCCGTCGGCCCGCATCAGGGCGTGCAGACGCTGATCCGCCTGAGCCGGACCGAGGCCGGGATCGAGCGCAAGGAACTCGTCGACGTCCGCTTCGTGCCTGCGCTGCCCGGCGTGGCGCGGGAGCTCTAGAATTCCGGATTGGCTGTGCGGCCAACATCTTATTGGAAGGGTTAAGCCGTTATTTACTCGGCGCGTGTTTACTTAAAAGACCAGTTCTGTTGCGTACGAGTGAGTAACCATGTCCGCAGTCGCCGAGTTGCTTTACTCGCGCCGCGTACCGCAGGTCGCGGTGCTGGCGCTGATCTCCTTCAGCTTCGCAGGGTGCAGCGCCGACATGTCGTCGCGCATGTCCCAGTCGAACTTCTCCAACCCCTTCACGCAGGAATCGACCGGTTCGGTGCAGCAGGCACCGCCGCCGCAGCGCGAGCTGCCGCAATATTCGCGGCCACAGACGCAGTCCGGCTACTACCAGTCGCAGCCCTTGTCGCCGCCGGCGGTGTCCGCGCCGCAATCCTATCCGGTTGCGGCAGCTGGCGGTGTGTCTGGAGGCGGACGTGGCATGGGGTCCTACGCACCCCCGGCGCAGCCGCATCTGGAGACCACGGCCACCGTGCCGCCGCGCTCGGTTGCAGCCGCCCAGCCGGTCGGTGGAACCAAAATCATCGTCGGCACCAGCGATACGCTTGAGTTGCTCGCCAAACGCTATCGCGTCACGCCCCAGGCGATCCTCGCGGCCAACGGCTATAAGGGCCCGCGGTCGCTCTCGCCCGGCCAGCAGCTGATCATCCCGCACCAGGCCACGGCCGCTGCGCCCGCGCCGCTCATGGCTCCCGTTGCGGCGGCGCCTGCTGCGAAGCCGGTTGCTGCCGTTGCCGTGCCGCCGAGCACGCACTTCGTGAACCACGGCGACACGCTCGTCAGCATCGCCCGCAAGAACCACATCTCGGCGGCTGAACTGGCCCGCGCCAACGGCCTCAATCCGTCTGCAAAGCTCAAGCTCGGCACCCGGCTGGCCGTGCCCGGTGCCAGGACTGCCGCCCTCGCGGCGCCGGTTGCCGCGGCTCCGGTCGGATCCGCCCCCGTCGTGGGTACGCTACAGCCCGTCGCGGTCGCTCCTGCGCCTGCCACCAAGATGGCGGCCGTCGCCGCACCGGTGCAGAGCGCGCGCCTGGCGCAGGCCACGGCCAATGTCGAAGAGAAGACCGCGGAAGCTCCGGCGAAAGCTGCGGAGACCACCAGCGCGCTGCCGACCTTCCGCTGGCCGGTGCGCGGAAAAGTGGTCACGACTTACGGCGCCAAGACCAATGGCAAGTCCAATGACGGCATCAATCTCGCCGTGCCCGAGGGGACGCCCATCAAGGCGGCCGAAGACGGCGTCGTTGCCTATTCCGGCAACGAGCTGAAAGGTTATGGCAATCTCATCCTGGTTCGGCACTCCAACGGCTACGTCACCGCATATGCCCATGCGAGCGAGCTGATGGTGAAGCGCGGAGATACCATCAAGCGCGGCCAGGTCATCGCCAAGTCGGGTCAATCCGGAGAGGTGGCGTCGCCGCAGCTCCACTTCGAGATCCGTAAGGGATCGAGCCCGGTTGACCCGCTTCAATTCCTGAATGGGGCGTGAGGCCTGCGTTGCCTCGGCACTGAATCCGTCCAGTACGCCGCAGCCTCTCGATTAATCACAACCGTCTCTGGAATACTGGATTCCCCGCCTGCGCGGGGAATGACAGCGATGGGCCGGGCGACAGCTTCCGACTGATTACTTCGCCGTCAGCTTCACGCCGAGCCGTCCCGCAAGCTCCTGCACGAACTGCCAGGCGACGCGGCCCGAGCGCGAGCCGCGCGTCGTGGACCATTCCAGTGCCTCGCGTTCCAGCGCCTCGTCGTCGACCTTGACGCCGAAATGGCTGCAATAGCCGCGCACCATGGCGAGATATTCGTCCTGGCTGCAGCGGTGGAAGCCGAGCCAGAGGCCGAACCGATCCGACAGCGAGACCTTCTCCTCCACGGCTTCGCCGGGATTGATCGCGGTCGAGCGCTCGTTCTCGATCATCTCGCGCGCCAGCAGATGGCGGCGGTTGGAGGTGGCGTAGAGGATGACGTTCTCGGGCCGACCCTCGATGCCGCCTTCGAGCACCGCCTTGAGCGACTTGTAGGACGCATCATTGCCGTCGAAGGAGAGGTCGTCGCAGAACACGATGAAGCGGAAGAACGAGGCGCGGAGCTGCTCCATGAGTGCGGGCAGGCTCTCGATGTCCTCGCGATGAATCTCGATCAGCTTCAATCTGTCGGCCGGTTTGCGCTCCGCGTTGATGCTGGCATGCGCCGCCTTCACCAGCGATGACTTGCCCATGCCGCGCGCGCCCCAGAGCAGCGCGTTGTTGGCGGGCAGGCCATTGGTGAAGCGCTCGGTGTTCTCGATCAGGATGTCGCGCACCCGATCGACGCCTTTGAGCAGGAACAGCTCGACGCGGCTGACCCGTGGCACCGCCGCGAGGCGGCCGTCCGGGTGCCAGACGAAAGCATCCGCCTGCTTGAACGATTCGCGTTCGACGGCGAGCTTGCCTTGGGCGGAGAGGTGCGCCGCGATCGTCTCCAGCGCGCGAACGACGCGCTCCTGGGAGAGGTCAGGGGTCGCCTTGGAAGCTGCCTTGGCAGTTGCCTTGGAGGCCGCCTTGGGACGTTTTGCCGCGACGCGGGCAGGCTTCCTGGCAGCGGTGCGGGGGCCTTTGCCGGCCGGGCTTTTGCTTGGTTTTTGGGGCATGTCCGAAGTTCCTGAGAACGCAGCCTTTATCGGGCCTGAGCACGCTCCGCAAGGTGGCCAAATCGACGGTCTGGCAGCGTTGCAATTGGGGCAATGGCCGCTATAGTCCGCGCGAATTTGACCGAACCGGTCGCCATTTGGGCCTGACCGGTTTTCCCCCGTTCTCTCGAGGATCGTCCGAATGCTGATTACCCCTGCGTATGCCCAGGCTGCGGGCGCCGGCGACACCAGCGGCATGTTGATGTCGCTACTGCCGTTCGCTCTGATCTTCGTGATCATGTACTTCCTGATTCTGCGTCCGCAGCAGAAGAAGGTCCGTGACCACGCCGATCTCGTGAAGAACATCCGTCGCGGCGACACCGTCGTGACCACGGGCGGCCTCGTCGGCAAGGTCACCAAGGTCGTCGACGACGACCAGATCGAGTTCGAAATTGCTGACGGCGTGCGCGTGCGGCAGATGCGCTCGATGGTCTCCGGCGTGCGCGCCAAGGGCGAGCCGGCCAAAGAATCCAAGGAAAGCGCCAAGGACGACGCCGCGGCGAAGTAAGCGCTTCCGCGAGTCTCTCAAATCTCCTGATCTGACAGGTCCAGTCGATGTTGTATTTCACGCGGTGGAAGGCGCTCGGGATTATCCTGACGGCGCTGATCGTGTGCCTCTGCGCGGTCCCGAACTTCTTCCCCGAAGCGCAGGTCAAGACCTGGCCCGCCTGGGCGCAGCGCCGACTCGTGCTCGGCCTCGATCTTCAAGGCGGCTCCTATCTGCTGCTCGAGGTCGACGGCAACTATGTGAAGAAGGAGCGGCTCGACCAAGTCCGCGACGACGTTCGCCGGACGCTGCGCGATGCCAAGATCGGCTTCACCGGCGGCGTCACCGTGCGCAACGACGCGGCCGAGGTTCGGATCACCAAGGAATCCGACCAGCAGGCCGCGCTCGCCAAGCTGCGCGAGCTGGCCCAGCCGCTGGGCGGACTGGTCGGATCCAGCGGTCAGCGCGACCTCGAGGTGACGGATGCTGGCGGCGGCCTGATCCGGCTCGCCATCCCGCAGGCCGCGATGATCGAGCGCATGCGCAAGACCATCGAGCAGTCGATCCAGATCGTCGAACGTCGCGTCAACGAGCTCGGGACCGTCGAGCCCGTCATCCAGCGCCAGGGCAACGATCGCATCCTGGTGCAGGTCCCCGGCCTCCAGGACCCGACCCGCCTGAAGGAATTGCTGGGCAAGACTGCAAAGATGGAATTCCGCATGGTCGATCCTTCGGTGCCGCCGGACCAAGCGCAGCAGGGCGCGTTGCCGCCGGACTCCGAGTTCCTGCCGAGCGCCACGCCGCCGCCGCCCGGCTACGTGGTCAAGAAGCAGGTGCTGGTTGCGGGCGGCGACCTAACCGACGCCCAGGCGACCTTCGACCAGCGCACCAGTGAACCCGTCGTCAGCTTCAAGTTCAATACGTCAGGCGCGCGCAAATTCTCGCAGGCCACGCAAGAGAACGTCGGGCTGCCCTTCGCGATCGTGCTCGACAACAAGGTGATCTCCGCGCCTGTGATCCGCGAGCCCATCACCGGCGGCCAGGGCCAGATCTCCGGCAGCTTCACCGTGCAATCGGCCAACGATCTCGCGATCCTGCTGCGCGCCGGCGCGCTGCCGGCACCGCTCACGGTGGTCGAGGAACGTACCGTCGGTCCGGGCCTCGGTCAGGACTCGATCGAGAAGGGCGAGCTTGCTGCCTATGTCGGTTCGATCCTGGTCATCATCTTCATGCTCCTGACCTACCGGCTGTTCGGCGTGTTCGCCAACATCGCGGTGGCCATCAACGTCGCCATGATCTTCGGCTTGCTGTCGCTGCTCAACGCGACGCTGACGCTGCCCGGAATCGCCGGCATCGTGCTCACCGTCGGCATCGCGGTCGATTCCAACGTGCTGATCTACGAGCGCATCCGCGAGGAATTGCGTGGCGGCCGCAACGCGATCTCGGCGATCGACGCCGGCTTCAAGCGGGCGCTCGCGACCATCCTCGATTCCAACATCACGACCTTCATTGCCGCCGCGGTGCTGTTCTACATCGGCACCGGTCCGGTGCGCGGCTTCGCCGTGACGCTCGGCATCGGCATCATCACCACGGTGTTTACCGCCTTCACCCTGACCCGGCTGATCGTCGCTGGATGGGTGCGGTGGAAGCGGCCGCAGAGCGTGCCGATCTAGGAGCCTGATCGTGAATCATACCATTCTCATCGGGCTCGGCGTCCTCATTGCCATTCTCACCGTGGTTGCGGCGTTCGGCTGGCTGCCGTCGCTGCGCATCGTCCCCGACAATACCCATTTCGACTTCACGCGCTTCCGCCGCATCAGCTTCCCGATCTCGGCAGCGCTGTCGATCGTCGCGATCACGCTGTTCTTCACCCACGGCCTGAATTTCGGCATCGACTTCCGCGGCGGCACGCTGCTCGAAGTGCAGGCCAAGTCAGGCACCGCCGATATCGCGGCGATGCGTACAACGCTGGATGGTTTGCGCCTCGGCGAAGTCCAGCTGCAGCAGTTCGGCGGTCCGGCCGACGTCCTGATCCGCGTCGCGGAGCAGCCGGGCGGTGACGCCGCGCAGCAGGAGGCCGTGCAGAAGGTTCGTTCCGCGCTTGGCGATTCCGTCGACTATCGCCGCGTCGAGGTGGTGGGACCGCGCGTATCGGGCGAATTGCTCGCCTACGGCATGCTCGGCCTGATGCTCGCGATCGTCTCGATCCTGATCTACCTCTGGTTCCGCTTCGAGTGGCAGTTTGCGCTCGGCGCCATGATCGCCAACGTGCACGACATCGTGCTGACGATCGGCTTCATGTCGATCAGCCAGGTCGATTTCGACCTGACCAGCATCGCGGCACTTCTGACCATTCTCGGCTATTCGCTGAACGACACCGTCGTCATCTACGACCGAATCCGTGAAATGCTGCGGCGCTACAAGAAGATGCCGATGCCGCAGCTCCTCAACGAGTCCATTAACTCGACGCTGTCGCGCTCGATCATCACCCACTTCACGGTGACGCTGGCGCTGTTGGCCCTGCTCCTGTTCGGCGGTCATGCCATCCACAGCTTCACCGCGGTGATGATGTTCGGCGTGGTGCTGGTCGGCACCTACACCTCGATCTTCATCGCGGCGCCGATCCTGATCTATCTCGGCGTCGGCGAGCATCGCGAAGATGCGCGCGATACGGCTGCGCCGGCGAAGAAAAACAAGGCATGATCCGAACCGCACGCCCTCGCAGGCGTTTGCGAGGGCGATAAGCCTATTCGGACGAAGCTCATGGCCGGCGATTCCAACGCACCGCATTTCCCGCGCTCGGCGCCGATCGAGGCCTATGGCAAGGGCGGCTTCGCCTTTGCGGGCATGTCGCATCGGGGCTCGCTGCTCTGCCTGCCTGACGCGATCTGGGCCTGGGACGTGACAGACCCGGCGCGGATCGACCGCTATTCGCTGGATCGGGTGTTCATCTCCGCCAATAGTATCGACACGCTTCTGATCGGGACGGGAACCGGTGTCTGGCTGCCGCCGCCGGAGCTGCGCCAGGCGCTGAAAGCGGTGAGGGTGGTGCTGGACACGATGCAGACCGGACCTGCCGTGCGCACCTACAACATCATGATGGGCGAACGGCGCCGCGTCGCGGCCGCGCTGATCGCCGTGCCATGAGCAGTTCCGCGCCGCCGCCGGATTCCGCTGCCTTCTGCGCTGACCTCGTGCGCAGCCACGACTTTTCCCACTATGCCGCGACCCTGTTCGCGCCTGCCCCCGAGCGCCGCGCGCTGCTGGCGCTCTATGCCTTCAATGTCGAGATCGTCCGCGTTCGCGATCAGGTGAGCCAGCCCTTGCCCGGCGAAATCCGCCTGCAATGGTGGACCGACATGCTTTCGGGCCAGGTCCATGGCAGCGCCGAGGGCAATCCGGTGGCGGCGGAACTGCTCCGCGCGATCCGCGATTTCGACCTGCCGGTCGAGCCGCTGTCGCTGCTCGCCGACGAGCACCAGTTCGATCTCTACAACGATCCGATGCCGACCATGACGGCGCTCGAAGGCTATCTGGCCGCGACTTGCTCGGCGTTGTTTGCCCTCGCGGCACGGATCATGGCGTCACCTTTGGACGCAGCGGAGCATCTCGCGCGGCATGCCGGGCTGGCCCAGGGCATCGCTCAGGTCATCGCGAACTTGCCGCGCGATGCGGCGCACCGGCGATTGTTCTTGCCGCAGCAGGTTCTGGCGAGCCATGGCTGCAACATGGAGGATGTGTTCGCCGGCAAGGAGACGCCGAATTTGCGCGCCGTCCTGAACCAACTCGCGGGCGAGGCCGGGCAGCATTTGACCACGGCCTTGTCGCTGTTGGCGGAGGTGCCGCCGTCGGCACGGCCGGCATTTCTGCCGCTGAGCCAGGTGCGGGCCGACCTCGAGCGCCTGTCGCAGCCCGCGCGTAATCCGTTTACGCCGCAGCAGTCGTCGCGGCTGCGCACGCTGTGGACGCTGTGGCGGGCTTCACGATCGCGGGAATTTACCAAATAGAAGCTGGCTTATCGCCTCATTTTGCCAAATGCTCTATGCTGTCCCATGGCTGAATTGTCCCAAAGCGTGTCCTCTGATCTCAGCGGCCTTCCGGTCGCGCCCGATGATATTCATGCCGCCGCCAAGACCATCCGCGGCGCCGTCGTCGAGACGCCCTGTAGCTACAGCCGCACGCTGAGCAACATCTGCGGCTGCGACATCTGGCTGAAATTCGAGAACCTCCAGTTCACCTCCTCGTTCAAGGAGCGCGGCGCGCTCAACCGCCTCGCGGCGCTGACACCGGAGGAGCGCGCGCGCGGCGTCGTCGCGATGTCGGCTGGTAACCACGCGCAGGGCGTTGCCTATCACGCCAGGCGGCTCGGCATTCCCGCCACCATCGTCATGCCGGTCGGCACGCCCATGGTGAAGGTCGAGAACACCAAGCACCACGGCGCCGAGGTGGTGGTCACGGGCGCGACGCTGGAGGAATCCGCCGCGTATGCACGCAGCCACGGCGAAGCTCGCGGCATGATCTTCGTCCATCCTTACGACGAACCGCTTGTCATCGCGGGGCAGGGCACGGTCGGGCTGGAGATGATGAAGGCGGTACCGGAGCTTGACACGCTGGTCGTTCCGATCGGCGGCGGCGGCCTGATCAGCGGGATCGGCATTGCCGCGAAATCGATCAAGCCATCGCTGCGGATCCTCGGCGTCGAGGCCTGGCTCTATCCCTCGATGTACAACGCCATCCATGACGGCAATCTGCCGGCGCGCGGCGATACGCTCGCCGAAGGCATCGCGGTGAAATCGCCTGGCAAGATCACGACCGAAATCGTCCGCCGCCTCGTCGACGACATTGCGCTGGTCAACGAAGCCGAACTTGAACGTGCGGTCGCCACCCTGATCTCGATCGAGAAGACGGTCGTCGAGGGCGCCGGCGCCGCTGGCCTCGCTGCGCTGATGTCCGATCCCTCCCGCTTTGCCGGCCAGAAGGTCGGGCTGGTGCTGAGCGGCGGCAATATCGACACACGGCTGATCGCGTCGGTGCTCACCCGCGAGTTGGCGCGCGAGGGGCGGCTGACCCAGTTGTCGCTCGACATCCCCGACAGGCCCGGTCAACTGGCTGCGGTCGCGGCACTGCTGGCCGAGGCCGGCGCCAACATCATCGAAGTCTCGCACCAGCGCACGTTCTCGGACCTGCCGGCGAAGGCGACGCTGCTGCAACTCGTCATCGAGACCCGCGACAGCGCCCATCTCGACGAGGTCATGGCCAAGCTTGGCGCATCCGGATTGAGTGCGCGCTGCACGTGATTGGCGCGACCGTCATTCCGGCAGGCCGGCGGCACGAAGCGCCTCGCCAAGGGACGACGCAAGCGCCGGGGAACAGTTGACGCCTGAGAACTGCCGGCTGTAGCGGAACGTCGGGTGCAACTCGAGTACCCGGGCGGCCGCCGCCCTCGCTTCTTCCAGACGTCCGAGCTTTGCGAGCGCCGCGGCCAGTTGCACATAGGTAATGCTATGTCGAGGATTGGCCTGAACCGACCGGTAGGCCGCACGACAGGCTTCTTCATATCGACCGCGGTGGAAGTGACCCATGGCCTGCGCGTCGAACGCAGCAAAGGCCCAGGGATCGAACGGACTGAGCCGCACGCCCCTTTCGCTCCACTCGATGGCGCGGTCGGCTTCGCCGCCCCAACCGAGCATGACGCTGCCGAGGATGTAGGTCAGCGCCGATGATGGGCTGATGGCGAGTGCGGCGTCGAGTGCAGTGAATGCTGCGGAACGATCGTGCCCATCCATGCCGATCGAAAAAGCCGCAAGGGTGAGAGCAAGCCCGTCATCCTGTCCGTGGATCAGGGCCGACCGAGCATGATGGATAGACGCGGCCCGATTGACCTCCTGCAAACCGGCTCGAAGGAACAGGCAATGGTGGCACATTGCGGCATTGCCGTGCGCCAGCGCATAAGTAGGCTCTAGCGCGATCGAACGCGCGAGCAGCACAAGGGCCTGCGTGACCTGTTCAGGCATTCCGGAATCGACATCCGGCTGGGCCCGCAGGACAAGATCATAAGCATCGAGGCTGTCGGGCCGTTGGCGCTTGACCCTGTTGAATTCGGCGCGCCGCAGGCTCGGCGCAATGGCGCCGACGACCGATAAGGCGATGTCATCCTGGAGGGCGAAAACGTCCTCGGACCGGCGCTCGTAGCGTTCGGCCCACACATGCCCGCCGGTCGACGTATCGATCAACTGGCCTGTGATACGGACCGTTGTGCCGGTCTTCCGGACGCTGCCTTCCAGCACATACCGGACGCCAAGCTCGCGGCCGACCTGTTTCAAGTCCACCGCACGACCCTTGTAAATGAGCGTCGAATTCCGCGCGATCACGAACAGCCAGTTGATGCGCGACAGTCCGGTGACGATGTCGTCGACCATCCCGTCGGCAAAGTAGTCCTGCTCTGCATCACCGCTCAGGTTCGCGAAGGGCAAGACCGCGATTGACGGCCTGTCAGGCAACATCAGCGATGGCGCTGCGGAGGCGGCGGATGCGTGATCCCGATGGGACGTCGTAACGGAGGGACCCACATAGCGATAGCCGTGCCGCGGCAGGGTCTCGATCCAGCGGGCCTCTCCAGAGATATTCGCCAAAATGCGCCGCGCAGCAGCGATTTGGACGGTCAAATTACTGTCTTCGATTGCCTGGGCGGGCCACGCCGCCTCGATCAAGGCTTCCTTGGACACCGGCGCGCCGGCCCGTCGCACGAGCAGGGCCAAGAGCAGGACGGCTCGCTGGCCGAGGGGGGTCGGCTCGGCACCGTGGAAAAGGATTCTTGCATCGGCGTCCAGACGGAATGGACCAAATTCAAGGATCATGGCCATTGCCAAAGAAGGGCACATTTCGGAGGTTTTTTGCAATGTTTTCCGAACGGCTTCACCACTTTCAGGAGCCGCTGGATCACAATGGCGCAGTTTTCAGGCAGAGCCGCACCAAGCCATGGAGGGTCACATGAACGCCAAACCGCTCATCCGCAGGCCCGGCGAGACAAAGGGAATCATGCTGCGCGGTCAACCGATGGCCTTCCTGGTAACCGGCGAACATACAAAGCACACCAGCATGTTCGACTGGACGATACCGGCGGGGTTCGCCACCGGCCGGCACGTTCATCGCGTGCAGGAAGAGACCTTCTACATGCTGGAGGGCGAGTGCGAATGGCATGTCGGTGACGAAGTCGTCCGAGCGGCACCGGGGACCTACCTCTTCATCCCCCCGGGCGTCCCGCACAACATCACCAACGTCAGCGAGAAGCCCGCGCGCGTGCTCATGACGGTCTCTCCACCGGGACACGAACGCTACTTCGAAGAATTGGCCAAGCTGACCGCAAGCGGAGCCCCGGACGCGAAAGCCATCAGTGAATTGCGCGCCCGCTTCGACACCGATCAGCTGTCGGCGCTGACAACGAAAGGTTGAAGGCCATGTGCTGGGGCGACGGCGGATCGGCTTCGAACTCGATTCGGTCGCGCAGGTTCTTGCGCCTTGCTATCGCGGCACCAAACCCGCCAAATGGGCGATCAGCCGATCGATCTCGGCTTCCGTGTTGTAGTAATGCGGGGATGCCCGCACCACCGGCGGCAGCGAACGAATTTCGGCATCGATGCGCGTGCTCGACGGATCTGAGGCACCGATCGTGATGCCGGCTGCGGCCGCATCACTGACGACCGCTTCCGCCTCGTACCCTTCCATCGTGAAGCTGACGATGGCTCCCGGAGCGCGTCCGAGGTCGCGAATTCTGATGCCGCGAACGGACGCGAGGCCGCCCCGGAGACGGTCCGACAGCACGCGGCAGCGCTGCTCGATGGGGCCTATTCCGATGTCGAGGGCATAATCGACAGACGCGCCCAGTCCCAGACGCGCCGCGTAATTGTTCTCCCAGGTCTCGAACCGGCGCGCATCGTCACGCAGCCGGTAAGCGTCCCGGGAGACCCAGGGCGCGGCGAAGTGGTCAATCATCGGCGGTTCGAGCTGTTGCAGCATCTCCCGGCGGGCGTAGAGAAAGCCGGTGCCGCGCGGGCCGCGCAGGAATTTGCGGCCGGTCGCCGACAACATGTCACAGCCGATGGCCTCGACATCGACCGCCATCTGTCCGACGGCCTGGCAGGCGTCGAGCAGATAGGGAATGCCTCGCGCTCGCGCGGTTTTGCCGACGGCTGCAGCCGGATTGACCAGTCCGCCATTGGTCGGAACCCAGGTGATCGCAATAAGTTTCACGCGCTCGTCGATCATGCGTTCGAGCGCGTGGACGTCGAGCTCGCCGCTGGCGTCGCTCGGCACGACTTCGATGACGGCGCCTGTACGCTTGGCGACCTGAAGAAAGGCGACATAATTGGCAGCGTATTCCGCCTCGGCGGTCAGGATCCGGTCGCCCTCGCGAAACCGAAATGCGTAGAACGCCATCTGCCAGGCCACCGTCGCGTTCTCCATGAGCGCGATCTCATCCGGCGCGGCATTCAGCAGGCGCGCGACCGAGCCGTAGACCGCTTCCAGCCGATCGGACGCCCGGTCGGCTGCAGCGTAACCTCCGATCTCGCTCTCCAGATCGATATGCCGCTTCATGGCCTCCACAACGGGAGCCGGCATGAGAGCCGCCCCTGCGTTGTGAAGGTACGCAAGCCGGGAGGTAGCTGGGGTATCGGCACGTATTCGCTCGATGTCGATCAATTGCGCCTCCGCTTCTCGCGATCTCAGTGCATGAATTAGGCGCGTGGAGGAGTGCGAGCAAGATGGCCGGCGGCAATGCCTGAGTTCGCCTCAGATACAGAGCCCGAGCAGCTTGATGTGACAGCCGCCGGATTTGGGCTTGCTTGCAGGAGCGGCCTCACGTTTCACGGCGACCAGCGGCTCCTTGTCCTTCTTGCCTTTGCCCTTCGGCTCGTAGTCGCCGGCGATCACCATCGCCCAGTAGGTACGCTTGCCGCTGGCGGTTTTCGCGTTCGCGATCCCGACGCGGGAGGCGTTGTGCAGCAAGAGATTCTTGCGGTGTCCGGACGAGTCGATCCACTGGCCCAGCGTCTTCTCGAAATTGTCGTAGCCGTAGGCGATGTTCTCGGCGGCGCGGCCTGCGCCGGCCGGCGCGACGCGGCGATTGAACGGACCGAGGGCGTCGTGACTGAGGTCGTCCTTCGCCGCCATCGCGCGCGCCTGGTCCATGGCGATGCGGTCGAGGGTCGAATCCCGCACGACGCGGACCTCACCATGCTTGAGGCGGAAGCTCGAGATTTGATCGGTTGGGGATTCGGCCATTGCGGGCGTGGTGGCGAGCAGCAGAAGGCCAGCGATCAGGCTGCCAACCACACGATGCATCATCGTTCCCCGAGTACCCATGACCCCGTCAGCCCCTCCCGCCAAGCCCGAATTCTCCGATCGCTTCTCTATCGCCAATGTGGGCGCTTCAAGGCGGGTCCACCGTGCTAGCCCGCCGGCAGGTCCGCCTCGAAATTGAAGCGATCGCGCAGGTTCTTGCGCTGCTCCAGGATGTCCTTGAGGAAGGCGCGGTCCTGGTCGTTCTTCATCATCGGCTCGATCAGGTCGAGCTGGTTCATGGCGACCAGTTGCAGGATCTCGGTGCGCGGCTTGCCGCCGGCATCGCGGGGCAGTGCGTGCACGATTTGGATGTGTTCCGGCGGCTTTGGGCCCTTGGCGGCGGCGAGCTCGTCCCGCAATTGGCGTTCAAGGTTGGACTGATCAGCTTCAACGAAGGCATAGAGCCCGACACCGGAGCGGCGGTCGGCAAAGGCGACGATGGCGGTGTCGCGCACGGCGGGATTCTTGCGGATCAGCTCCGCCAGCAGCGGCGCGTCGTTGACGAGCCGGCGGCCGCCGCCTTCGCGGTCGGTGAAGTTGAAGAGGCCGCGTGTGATTGCCCGATAGACCTTCTTGCCGGTGGCGAGCCAGAGGCTGGCGGCGAACGACTTCTTCGCCAGGATTTTTCGCTCCCGCGGCGTCAGCGCGTCAGGTGCATAGGAGCGCTTGTGCTTGAGCAGATGCCGCAGGTCTTCATAGGCCAGGACGCGATAGAGCCGACCGCGTCGGTTGAAGCAGGCCGCAAGCTGAAAGTCGGTCACGTAGGCAAGCCCGTCGCGGCCGACCAGCCAGTTCTGTTCCTTGGCAAGATCGTTGTGGCAGATGCCGGCGCGGCGCAGCCGGCGCAGGGCTGCTTTGGCCGAGCGGAAATAGGCGAGGTCGCCGTGCGGTTTGGCCAGATGCAGCGCAACGCCGTCGACGAAGCTGCGCGCCAGCGCGCGGCGTCCGGCCCACAATAGCTCGGGCCCGACGTTCAGCCCCTTGGCGAGCACCAGCGCATGCTTCTCTCGGGCGAACAGATGGCGCGCCAGCAAGAACGACCACCACGGTACTTCATCCAGCCGGCGCAGCACCGCGTCGACTTCGCTGTTATCGCCACGGAAGCGCCCGCGCTCGACGGTCGAGAACACGTCGCGCTTGAGCAGAACGCCCTCGGTCCAGCGCGCCGAGAGTATTGCGGCGTCGTCTTTGGGAAGTCGAAAACTCATGCCGCGGCGGCAATGCGCAGGTGATCGGCGATCCAGCGATCGAGATCGGCGAGCGCCAGCGCGCTCATCGCCTGCTTCTTGGCCACGGTCTTTTCGTTCCCGCGCAGCCGGCTTCCGTCTGGCTTCTTCGTCGGTGCGCTGGCGAGCGGGGGGAATAGGCCGAAATTGATGTTCATCGGCTGGAACGAGCGGGTGCCGGGCTCGATGGTCTCGATATGGCCGCCCGTGATGTGGCCGAGCAGGGATCCAAGCGCGGTGGTGCCCGGCGGGCTCGCAAGTGTCTCGCCGCGCGCATCCGCGGCCGCATAGAGGCCGGCGATCAGGCCGACGCTGGCGGATTCCACATAGCCCTCGCAGCCCGTCATCTGGCCGGCAAAACGCAGCCGCGGCTGCGCGCGCAGGCGCAACTGGCCGTCGAGCAGCTTTGGCGAGTTGAGGAAGGTGTTGCGATGCAGGCCGCCGAGGCGGGCGAATTCGGCCTTTTCCAGCCCCGGAATGGTGCGGAAGATGCGCTGCTGCTCCCCGTATTTCAGCTTCGTCTGAAAGCCGACGATGTTGTAGAGCGTGCCGAGCTTGTTGTCCTGGCGCAGCTGCACGATTGCGTAGGCTTTGGTGGTGGGATCGTGCGGATTGGTGAGGCCGACCGGCTTCATCGGCCCGTGGCGCAAGGTCTCGGGGCCGCGCTCCGCCATCACCTCGATCGGCAGACAGCCGTCGAAATAGGGCGTGTTGGTTTCCCATTCCTTGAACTCGGTCTTCTCGCCGGCGACCAGCGCGGCGACGAAGCCGTCATACTGCTCCTTGGTCATCGGGCAGTTGATGTAGTCGGCACCGGTGCCGCCGGGACCGACCTTGTCGTAGCGCGACTGGAACCATGCTGCCGACATGTCGATGGATTCGCGGTGCACGATCGGCGCGATCGCGTCGAAGAAGGCGAGCGCGTTCTCGTCGGTCAGCTCGCGGATGGCTTCGGCCAGCGGCGCCGAGGTGAGGGGACCAGTCGCAACGATGACGTTGCTCCACTCGGCCGGCGGCAGGCCTGCAACCTCGTCGCGGGCGATCTCGATCAGGGGGTGGTCGTTGAGCGCCTTGGTGACGGCCGCGGAGAAGCCGTCGCGATCGACCGCCAGCGCACCGCCGGCGGGCACCTGGTTGGCGTCGGCCGCACGCATGATCAGCGAGTCGAGGCGGCGCATCTCGGCATGAAGCAGGCCGACGGCGTTGTTGGCGGCATCATCCGAGCGGAACGAGTTGGAGCAGACGAGCTCGGCAAGTCCGTCGGTGCGGTGTGCCTCGGTCATGCGGGTCGGCCGCATCTCGTGCAGCACCACGGGCACGCCGGATTTGGCCACCTGCCAGGCGGCTTCGGAGCCGGCAAGGCCTGCGCCGATGACGTGCACGGAATTGGATTGGGGTCCTGTCATGGGGCGGACAGGTAGCGCTTTTCGGCGACGAGTGGAATCGCCGAGATCGAGTTTTCTGCCACTGGATGCGACAACGCCCGCACGAGGCGGGCGCTATCGGTTTGTCCGGTGAAGGGCTGAACGATATCAGCCCTGATACTGACCGGCGGCAACGCGCGCGATGTCCGAGCGATCGAGGCCGATATCGGCCAATTCGCGATCGCTGAGCTGGGACAGCTCGGCAACATTGCGCTGATAGTCCCGGAACGCCTGGATCATGCGGATGAGCGAGAGCAGCATTGGTAGTCTCCTGTAGTTTGATTCAGCCCTTGCCCGGGCGTCATCGTTGAAATGAATATAGGTGAGAGTGGTGCAGTGCGAAAGTTCCGATGTTGCGATGCAGCTAAGCCATATGTGCATGGCTCTGGTAACGGACGATTAACCCGGAGGCACTGCCGCCCAAAGGGTAGGCGCAACGGGGGCGTGCGCGCTATAAATGGCCGTGAATTCAAGGAGTTACCGCGGATATCCAGGTTCCAATTGGAGACGAAATAAGGTTCGCTCCATTCGTTTACAAGGCGATTGTCTAGCTCCTGCACCCAAGTCTCGCATGCGCGAACCGCATGAGAGCAAAAGATAAAAATGAATTGAAATTCAATTTTATGCCACGAGCGGCCGCGTTTCGACGGGCGCGGGGTTAGCGATTCGCTTGGTTCCGAGCTGGGCGGATCGACGTGACGGGCGGCTGCAAGGCAGACGATCCAATCCAGCCTCGGTTCACAGCTCCAACCGCTCCCATGGTGCAATGCACACACGCTGAACGTGTGGCCTTCATTACGAGGGTGTAATGAAAATCAGAAGTTTCGCATGCGGCTCTGCGTGGTGCGCAACATCACGCAATTCTCGCGAGGAATTTATTGCGTCATGTTGCCGCGCCCGGAGGAAAGTCATGTCGCAGATTCCGGCAATGTCGCTGGGGCTGTGCCAAGAACAAGAGAAGGAAAGTAACATCATGACGAAGTTACTCGGGGTTATCGCAATCGCCGCCGTCGCATTCGCCGTCGCGCCAGCCCAGGCCGCCAAGCACGCCATGGGCGGCTGCAGCTCGGCCAATCTGGAGAAGACCGAGACCGCGATCGAGGCCATGCCCGATGGCGACGGCAAGATGGTCGCGCAGAAGGAGATCGCGGCCGCGCAGGACTCGCTGCTCAACAGCAAGATGGGTGCGTGCGGCGCCCATCTGAACAAGGCGATGCACGCCACCATGGGCAAATAAGAAACTTCGAAAACGCACCAAGAGAGGGCCGGTCGCCGGGCGATCGGCCCTACGCTTTTGGCCAGCAAACATTTAAGGGGCGCGTGCCAGCTGGGTGGCGAAATGGGCGACGGTCTTGGAATAGACCTCGCTCTTATTCCACTGCTGGAGCACCGCAAAATTCGGGGCGCCAGGCTGCCAGTCCTTGCCGCGCTGCCAACCATAACCAGCGAGATAGTTCGCGGTGGAGGCGAGCACGTCGGGGGCGTTGTGCAGAAGATCGCGCTTGCCGTTGCCGTCGAAATCGACGGCATATTTCATCCAGGAGGACGGCATGAACTGGGTCTGGCCGAGCTCGCCGGCCCAGGCGCCCTTCATGTCGGCCGGTGCCAGGTCGCCGCGCTGGACGATGCGCAGCGCATCCAACAGCTCGGCGCGGAACTGCTCGGCGCGCCGGCAGTCATAGGCCAGCGTCGCCAGTGAGCGGATGGTCGCGAACTTGCCGGTGTTGACGCCGAAATCGGTCTCGAGACCCCAGATCGCGACCAGCACCTCGCCGGGCACGCCGTAGGTCTGCTCGATGCGCGACAGCACCGAGCCGTATTGCTTCATCATGTTGGAGCCGCGCGTCATGCGCGGCGGCACCATGCGGCCTGAAAACTCCTCGAAGGTCTGGGTGAAGACCTTTTGCGAGCGGTCGCGGTTGAGCACGCTCTGATCGAGCGTGACGCCGGTAAGTCCGGCGGAAATGGCCTGTTGCGAGATGCCTTTGGCCGCGGCGTCGGTTTTGAAGTCCGCAAGCCAGGCGTCGAAATTGCCAGAGCCGCAGGCAACAGCGGCGAGCGCTGGCTGGGCGGATAGGATTGACGCGGAGATGAGGAGGGCTGCGAGGGCGAGACGAGAAATCGTCGGGGTCATTCGAGTCAATTAATTCCGTGAAGTGATCTGACCGGCGGGCGCAATTTCGGTGGTAACCGCGGCCAAAGCAAGGCGTATGACAGTGTGCGATCCTGCCCGGACCGGGGCAGGATCGCATGTCACGATATCGTCAGGCGTCGGTCCGATTGCGCCAGGGGAAGAGGTTGGCGGGGAAGTCAGCGGCCGGCTTGCGCGGACGATGCGGCGGAGGCGGCGCAGGACGCGCTCCCGGATCCGACACGATCACCTTCCGGTAGAGATGCCAGGTGGCATGGCCGAGCAGGGGGATCACCACGGCAAGGCCGAGGAAGGCTGGAATGGTGCCCAGCGCCAGCAGGACCGCCACGATCAGGCCCCACGCCGCCATCGGCACCGGGTTCTTCGCGACCACGCGCAGCGACGTCACCATCGCCTCGAACGCGCCGGCATGGCGGTCGAGCATCAACGGGAACGACACGGCGCTGATACAGAGCGCGGCAAGGGCGAACAGGAAGCCGGTGCCGCAGCCGACCACGATCAGCCACCAGCCTTGCGGGCTCGTGAGAACACGCGTCAGAAAATCCGAGATCCCGGATGCGCCTTCATAGCCGAACGCCGCGACGTAGATCGCCTGCGCGGTCGCAACCCAGGTCACGAACAGGGCGAGCAACAGCGCGCCGAGACCGAGCATGGCGCCGAAAGAGGGCGAACGCAGCACCTCCATGGCATCCCAGGCGCTCGCCTCCTCATAGCGTTCGCGCCGGCTGGAGAGCTCGTAGAGACCGAGCGCGGCGAACGGGCCGATCAGGGCGAAGCCCGCGGCCAGCGGGAACAACAGTGGCAGCACCGAATAACCCATCACCACGCGGGCGAGCACGAGGCCCAGCACAGGATAGATCACGCAGAGGATGATGGCGTGGCTCGGGACCGCTTTGAAATCTTCCCAGCCGCGCTTGAGCGCATCGTGCAGATCGGAGAGTTGGATGGTTCGGATCGCCGGTCCAGCCGCTTCCGCGGGCTGGGCCATGGTGGGGACATTGCCCCGGTAAAGTGTGGCCATGGTCGCTTGCTCCTTAGGCGGCCGAATCCGGCGCCGGCAAACGGCGCAAGCGGCCGCTCTTCTCTGAGTTTCGCGATCCCGACCAGACGCGAATTCCGGATGGCACCGCGAGCTGAACGTCAAGGCTACGCCCATTTGCGAGTCCTGTCCCTCACGCTTGGGTGAGATTCGATGTCGCAGTGCAACCTCGACAATGTCATTCGGTCGTCATTTCGCCGCAGATAAGCTGATGCTGTGTTGGTTCGCGGAACTTCGCGGGCGCAACGACGTAACTTGGTTTATAAGTGCCACTCAAGGCCCTTCCAACGGATCCTTTTCGGGGAGCAGACATGAGCATTTTCGGGAAAATCATGGGCGCGATCTTCGGCAGCAGTCATGCTTCCGCCGCGCCCGCAGGCAGCGCACCGTCGGGCACCGCGCCCGCTAGCGCCGCGCCTGGCGGATCGGCGCCTGCTGCCTCGCCCGGGGCGACAGTGGACGTCGCTTCGATCGTCGATGCGGCGGTCGCCGCGCACAAGGGCGAGAAGCTGGAATGGCGCACCTCGATCGTCGACCTGATGAAGGCGCTCGATATCGATTCCAGCCTCGCTGCGCGCAAGGACTTAGCCAAGGAGCTCGGCTACAGCGGCGATACCAACGATTCCGCGAGCATGAACGTCTGGCTGCACAAGCAGGTGATGTCCAAGCTCGCCGCCAATGGCGGCAAGTTGCCGCCTGAAATCAAGCACTGACCGACCCTCGGTCGTCAGCCAAGGGCCCGCGATCTCGCGGGCCCTTTTGCCGATTCAGGCGACGAGATCGGCATCCTCCGGATGCCTCTCGAGATAATCGACGACGAAGCCGCAACCGGCGATCACCTTGTTGCCGTCGCGGCGGATCAATTCCAGCGTGCCCTTGACCAGCTCGGACGCGATGCCGCGGCCGCGCAACGCGAGCGGCGTCTCGGTGTGGGTGATGATCACCGCCGATGGCGTCAGCCGGTAATTGGCGAAGGCGATTTCGCTGCCGACATCGAGTTCGAAGCGGCTTCTGTCCTTGTTGTCGCGTACCGATGACGCCATGCAAAATCCTTCCGACATGCTGCTTGCCTCTGATCTAGGCGCCTGAACCGGCCCTTGCCAAGGTGCGACCAAGAGAGGTTGCCGCAGGGGAGATATCCGGAAAATGCGTGTCCCGCTCAGCCTGATGGCGCTGCTCGCCGCGCTGATCTCGACGGCGCCGGTGCCGGCTTCGGCCGAAGGCGGTCCGGCCTGGGAGGCCTGCGTGGGATTGACCAGCACGCCGGACCAACGGGTCAAGGCCTGCTCGACCGTGATCGACACGAAGAGCGAGAGCGGATCTCGGCTCGCCGGCGCCTATTGCAACCGCGGCCACGGGCTCACCGAGAAGCGCGAGGCCGCGCTGTCCGATCTCGACGAGGCGGTCAGGCTCGACCCCGGCTACGCCTGCGCCTACAACAACCGCGGCCGCGTCTACAGTTTCAAGCGCGACCATGATCGCGCCATCGCCGATTACGATCAGGCCATCAAGCTCGATCCGTCGCTGGCGCTGGCCTACAGCAATCGCGGCGAGTCGCGTTTCAACAAGGGTGACCTCGATGGTGCCTTCGCCGACTTCGACGCCGCGATCAAGCGTGATCCCAATTACGCAATGGCCTACGCCAATCGCGCGCTGGTGTATTACCGCAAGCACGACATGGCACATGCGCTCGCCGACTACACCACGCGGATCAAGCTCGCGCCCGATCTGCTTGCCTATATCGACCGGGGCAACGTCTATCGTGACAGCGAGCAGCTCGATCGTGCCGCCGCCGACTATGGCGAGGCGATCCGTGTTGCGCCGACCGACGCGCGCGGCTGGCGCAATCGCGGCATGATCCGGCTCTATCAGGGTGACAGCAGGGGCGGCCTTTCCGACTACGACAAGGCGCTGCAATACGATCCCTCCGACGTGTTCTCGTGGAGCAATCGCGGACAGGCCAAGCTGCGGCTCGGCGACAAGCAGGGCGCGATCGCCGATTTCAGGAAGGCGCTGGAGTTGAAGCCAGGCCTGCCGACGGCGCAGGAACAGCTGAGGAAGCTCGGGGCGTTGTAGCTCTCCGTCATTGCGCGCGATGACGAGGTTAGACCTTTACCACGCCCTGATTGTCCGGATGCTTCAATCGGTCGCTTTGGCGAGCCTGGAATCCTCGGGCTGCGGCTGCGGGCGCAGGCATCCCTGGCAGATGACAAGGGAACGGTTGACCCTGGCGTCCTGCTCGGCCTCGATGCCATCCTGCGCCTGCCACCATTCTTTCGAATAGGGCTGAAGCCCGGCTTGCGACCTGTTGCGCTCGGACCAGGCGGCGGTCCGGGTTGGTTCTGAGGCAGCACGAGGCCGATTGGGATTCTCGCCCGCACCATCCCAGGCATAGCGCGCAGGCTTGAAGGCGGGATCGGAGGCCAGATGCGCCTGCGGGCCCACGGCACATCCGGCAAGCGCCAGCGACAACAGGAGGAGGGCGGGCGCTTTGACCATGAGGCGGCACTCTGTACACAAGAACTGAGCGAGGTTGCGCCGATCATATTTAAAATTTCCTGAACGGTTGGATGGGCTGCACTGCGACTCGCGGCCTTGCAGGGGCACTGGCTATGGCGATAAATGGGCTGCAATGAGCGGGCGGCTTGCGCGCGGTCCGCTATCGAAGAGGAAGCCCGATGCAGCCCCTGCGCATGTCCCGCCGCGTCATGAATCTCGCTCACATGCTGACCCAGAATGCGCGGCGGCATGGATCGCGTCCCGGGTTCGTCTGGGGTGACAGATCCTGGACCTGGCGCGAGATCGATGCGCAGGTCTCGGCGCTCGCCGCAGCACTCGCCGCGCGCGGCATCGCCAAGGGCGACCGCATCCTGGTTCATTCCAAGAATGGCGACGAGATGTTCTTTTCGATGTTCGCGGCGTTTCGGCTTGGCGCCGTCTGGGTGCCCACCAATTTCCGCCTGATGCCGGACGAGGTCACCTACCTCGCGCAGGCCTCCGGCGCGAAGGCGTTTCTGTGCCACGTCGATTTTCCCGAGCACGCCGCGGCCGTGAAGGGCGGGGCGCTCGAATTCACCTGGAGCATTGACGGCAAGGCCACGTTCGGTGAGCGCTCGGTTGCCGACGCCATCGCCTCGCAGGCAAGTCACCTCGTCGAGAACGCTGCCGTCGAGCATGACGATCCCTGCTGGTTCTTCTTCACATCGGGGACCACCGGCCGCTCCAAGGCGGCGGTGCTGACTCATGGCCAGATGGGCTTTGTCGTCACCAACCATCTCGCCGATCTCACGCCCGGCGTCACCGAAGCGGACGCCTCGCTGGTGGTGGCGCCGCTGTCGCATGGCGCTGGCGTGCATCAGCTGGTTCAGACCGCGCGCGGCGTATGCACTGTGCTGCTGCCTACGGAGAAATTCGACATCGACGAGGCGTTTCGCCTGATCGAGGCGCATCACGTCAGCAATCTCTTTGTCGTTCCGACCATTCTGAAGATGATGGTCGAGCATCCCGCCGCCGACAAATACGATCATTCCTCGCTGCGCCAGGTGATCTATGCCGGTGCGCCGATGTATCGCGAGGACCAGAAGGCTGCGCTGAAGAAGCTTGGCAAGGTCATCGTGCAGTATTTTGGTCTGGGCGAGGTCACCGGCAACATCACGGTGCTGCCGGCGGCGCTGCATGATCCCGAGGACGGCCCGCACGCGAAGATCGGCACCTGCGGCTTCGAACGCACCGGCATGCAGGTCTCGATCCAGGACGACGAGGGCCGCGAGCTCGGCGCCAACCAGAGCGGCGAGATCTGCGTGATCGGCCCTGCGGTGCTTGCCGGCTATTATGACAACCCCGAGGCCAACGCGAAGGCGTTTCGCAACGGATGGTTCCGCACCGGCGATCTCGGTCACATGGACGAGGAGGGGTTCGTCTACATCACGGGACGCGCCTCCGACATGTACATCTCCGGCGGTTCCAACATCTATCCGCGCGAGATCGAGGAGAAGATCTTGACCCATCCTTGCGTCGGCGAGGTTGCAGTGCTCGGCGTGCCCGATGCGACCTGGGGCGAGGTCGGCGTTGCCGTCTGCGTGGCGCGCGAAGGCGAGAAGCCGGTCAGCGAAGCGGAGATGGCGGCGTTCCTTTCGCCAAAAGTGCCGCGCTACAAGATGCCGAAGCGGTTCTTCTTCTGGGAGGCCTTGCCGAAATCCGGCTATGGCAAGATTCCGAAACGCATGGTGCGCGACGAGCTCGAGGCGCGCGGGCTGCTCGATCTCGACAAGACACAGGCGGGCTGAGCCTACGCGATGCGGAGTATCAAGCAGCCAGGCGCACCCGTCGCAGAGCGTATCCAATGGGTCGAGGCGAGGGGACGCGCTTTCTCCTTCACGATACAAGCAGGTCTGCCGCTGCTGGAAGCCGCGCGCCGCGGTTTTGCCGCAGAGGGATTTGCCGGCGGCGTGCTCAACTTCAGGCACGGCGCGCTGCGGCCGTTCGCCTATGTCATGCCGGCGCTGTCGAAGACCAGCGAGAACGCCGCGTTCTACAGCGAGACCTTCAAGCCCAGCGGCGTGACGCGCACGAAGCTCGGCAGCATGACGCTGGGCCTGCGCGATGGCGCGCCGTTCTTTCATTGTCACGGTCTTTGGACGGAGGCCGATGGTGGTCGCGCCAGTGGCGGCCACATGCTGCCGGACGAGACTGATGTCGCCGAGCCGTTTGAGGTCGAGGCCTTCGGTGTCGATGGTGCAATGTTCACCGCCGCGCCCGACCCCGAGACCAACTTCAAGCTGTTCGGGCCGGTCGTAGCCGCGAGCACCGGCGCGCGCACGACCAGCCGCGCTTTCGCGATGCGGCTGCGCCCCAATCAGGATTTTGCGGGCTGTCTCGAAGACTTCTGCCGTGCGCACGACATCGTGCGTGCGAAGCTCCATGGCGGCGTCGGCTCGACCATCGGCGCGCACTTCACCCATGGCGGCGTGACCGAGCCGTTCGCGACCGAGCTTGCGATGACGGCCGGTGCGATTGCGCCCGGCTCCACCGGCGCGCTCGAAGCTGCGCTCGATGTCGCCCTGATCGACTACACCGGCGGCATCGCCGAGGGCCGCCTGGTCCGCGGCGATAATCCGGTGCTGATGACGATGGAGCTGGTGCTGGAAGCGCTGGAGTCATGAGCGACCGGCGCCTGAGCTCGCAACGACGGAGTGGAGGCGACTGCATTCTCCACTCTCGTGTCCCGGACGCGACGCAGCGCGTAGCGGTGCGGTGCAGAGCCGGGACCCAGTAAGCCGCACGGACGGATTGCTGATGCATGGGCCCCGGCTCTGCAGCGCACCGCTGAAGTAGCGCCGCGTCCGGGGCACGGGAGCAAAATCCATCTTCGTATTTCAATCCACATAGTCCGCGCGGTTTCCCGTTCTCGCGGCACATCGTGCCCGAGCTTTGCGGCAGTTGCCGCCCCCAAAAGTGCCGAGGGCGCAGGGAAGGCCGGGCGCCGGCTGGCACCCGCGGTCCACTGTGCGAAAGTTGCGTTACGAAAGCTGCACAGCGGCATACAGGTGAAGCCAAACGACCGGCCTTCCCTGCGCAGTGGTTTTACGGCTTATGTCGTGATCTCCGCGGGGAGCGATGCACTATTGCCCCCGTCGCCTTGCAGATGGCTGATGTTGCAGACCTGGTCGGGCCGTCACATCACCACAAGATTTGGCGCACAGACCCCGGGCGCCAGGACCACACGATTTTGCCGTACGCGGGCTGCGCCGGTCGTGTGCGCGCGGATCGCTGCTCACGGAGTGATCCGCCCTGCAACCATCCTCGCGCCGACACCGCCCGCGTCCACCACGTCCCATCCCGCGTTCGTGACGATCGCGATCCGCCCCTCGGCCGGGTTGGGATGGCTCTCTATACGGTAACCCGAAATACGGATAAAGAGAAATATTTGACGCGATGGCGTTGACCTTGCAGTGGGGTGTTTTGCCTGCCGGGCGGCGCAAGAGGTTGTGGCTTGCGTATATCTTCGCCGCAACGGCGCCATGTACCGGTCTCCCCTCGGCCCCAAAATGAGCTAGGATGATCGCAGCGCGCCTCAAGTCGCGCACGATCAACGAGACGTATGAGGGAATGAGATGAGGGTGACGATTGGACGGCGCACGTTGTTGGTGGCGACGCTGACGGCGGCGGGAGCGGCGGCTTTGACGGCAGCGTTTGCGCCGGCCTGGGCCCACGGTCCGACCCGGCAGAAGGTGCGCGAATCCATCGAGATCAACGCCGCCCCCGCCAAGGTGTGGGCCGCGATGGGCAATTTCCAGGACATGAGCTGGCTGCCGCCGGTCACCAAGACCGAGGGCGAGAAGGGCAACGAGATCGGCGCCACGAGGAAGCTGATGCTGACGGGAGGAGCGATCGTCGACGAGGAGCTCTACAAGTTCGACGCCGCCGCCATGACCTATTCCTACCGGATCACCAATGTGGACGTGAAGGTGCTGCCGGTGACCAATTATTCCTCGACGCTGACGGTGACGCCGAGCGCCGACGGCAAGGGCTCGACGCTGGAATGGGCCGGCGCGTTCTATCGCGGCTTCCCCAACAACGATCCGCCGCCGGAGCTGAGCGACGAAGCTGCGGTCAAGGCGGTGAAGGGGCTGTATCAGGCCGGCCTCGAGGCGCTGAAGAAGAAGATCGAGAGCGGAAGCTGACCGTGCTGCGGGCGCTGGTCCCGGCGGCGCTGGCCGCCGGCCTTTGCCTTGCGCACGCATCCGCCGAAGAGGCGTTCGTCACCAACCAGCTCAGCGACGATCTGATGGTCGTGGACCTCGCCACGGCGCGCAGCGTGGCAATCATCCCGATCGGCGGCAAGCCGGCCGGCGTCGCCGTCAGCGCGGACGGACGCTTTGCCTATGTGACGAGCCCGGATGCCAAGGCCGTGACCGTGGTGGACGCAGCAACGCGGCAGGTTGCGGGGCGGATCGAGGTCGGCGGCGGGCCGCTCGGCATTGCCGTCGCGCCTGATGGCCGGACCGTCTATGTCGCGGACTGGTATGCGGCGGCGGTGCGGGTGATCGACGCAGCAACGCGCAGCGTCACGGCCAGCATTGCGGTCGGCGCCTCGCCCTCGGGGCTCGCGGTGACGCCTGATGGCAAGCTGCTGCTCTCGGCCGACCGTGACGACGACAGCGTCTCGGTGGTGGACACCGCGACGCGCCAGCGCAAGGCGACCATCAAGGTCGGCACGCGTCCGTTCGGCGTCACCATCGATGCCGAGGGCAAGCGCGCCTACACCGCCAATGTCGGCTCCAACGACGTCTCCGTGATCGATATTGCAGAAGCGCGCGAAATCGCCCGCGTGCCGGTCGGGATGCGACCCTATGCGGTGGCGCTGACGCTGGGCCGCGGCTTCGTCACCGACCAATATGGCGGCACGGTCAGCGTGTTCGATGTTGCGACGCTGAAGCCGGTGAAGCGCATCAATGTCGGCGACTATCCCGAAGGCATCGCCGCGACCGCGGACGGCAAGCGAATCATCGTCGCCTGCTGGGAGAGCAACACGCTCAGCATTATCGACGCGGCCGAGCTGAAGGTGATCGGCGAGGTGAAGACCGGCGACGGCCCGCGCGCGTTCGGGGCGTTCTTGCGCAGGACGGAGTAGAGGATTGATGTGCACGCTCGTCAGGGCTACGGCACTGGAGACAACGTTCGCACGACCTCATCCATCCGCTCAAACACATGATCCGGCGCCAGCGCCCGCAGCGCCGCCGGCGCCGCATAACCCCAGCACACCGCACCGCAGGCAATCCCGACGGCCCGCGCCGCCTCGATGTCACGCACCTCGTCGCCGATCGAGATGACCTTGTCCGGCTCTACGCCGGCGCGGTGGATGACCCGGCGGAATTTCGCGGCCTTGCCGAACAGCGACGCCGCGCAGTCGAAATGCGCGAACAGCGCGGCGGAATCGCCAAGCTTCTCGCGCGCATTGGCCTCGCTGTCCGACGTCACCAGCGCCAGCTGCACACCGTTTTCGGCGAGCGTTCGCAGCATCGCCTCGACGCCCGCAAACAGAAAGATCTCCGCCGCCGCCTCCGCCTTCAGCCGCCGCGCATGCCGCGCGATCGCCGGCAGCTTCCACAGTGGTACCTCGAGCCGAGCCAGAATCTCGCGGCTCGAAGCATGCCGCAGAGCCTCGATATCCTCATCCGCGACACGGCGAAATTTGAAGCGATCGGCGACATCGTTGATGACGCGCAGGAACCACGGAAAGCTGTCGGCCAGCGTGCCGTCGAGATCGAAGATGGCGAGGGTGTAGGGCATGGGGGACGGGTTTTGGAGTTCGCTGACAAGCGAGATGTGGCGTGCTATTGTTCGGCAGAATTCAGGGATAGCCATGCGGCACGAGCGGATTGAAATCAACCCGGCGATCATGGACGGCAAACCTGTCATCCGTGGGACGCGTGTGCCGGTTGAACTCGTGCTGCGCGAGCTGGGCGGGGGGATGACCACCGAGGCGATCATCGCGGAGCACCCGCGGCTGACCGCCGCTGACGTGCGGGCGGCGCAAGCCTTTGCGGCCGACTATCTGGCCGACGAAGACATTATTTATCGCTGAATCGTGCTCTGGCTCGCGGACGAATGCGTTACAGTCTCTTTGGTTCGAGAGCTCCGCGGTGCCGGTCACGACGTGCTCTACATCGCCGAGTTTGCTGCCAGTCTGAGCGATGTAGATGTCATTGCGCTGGCGTCCCAGGAGGGGCGTCTTCTCCTCACGGCTGACAAGGACTTTGGCGAGCTTGTCTTTCGTCGCGGCCACGCCGTTCCAGGCTTGATCTTGCTGCGTATCGGTCCAGAGAACGGGCCGCTGGTGAAAGCTCGGCTGCTGGAGGCCATAGATCAGTTCGGCCAGGGACTGTTCGGCCGATATGTCGTGATTGACGAGATTCGTTTCCGATCCCGTCCCCTATAGCGCCGCGGAGACCGTCGATCATCCCAACCTACTCGAGGCCAGGGAGATCACTCCGCCGCCTCGCTCGCCGCCCGTCTCCGCTTCGGCTTCCGCGCCTTCGCCAGCACCGGGGCCAGAAACTTGCCGGTGTAGCTCCGCGGCGCTTTCGCGATATCTTCCGGGGGGCCCCAGGCGACGATTTCGCCGCCGCCGTCGCCGCCTTCGGGGCCGAGGTCGATGACCCAGTCGGCGGTCTTGATGACTTCGAGATTGTGCTCGATCACCACCACCGTGTTGCCCTGCGCGACCAGCTCGTGCAGCACCTCCAGCAGCTTCTTGACGTCGTGGAAGTGCAGCCCGGTGGTCGGCTCGTCCAGGATGTAGAGCGTGCGGCCGGTGGCGCGCTTTGACAGCTCCTTTGCGAGCTTGACGCGCTGGGCTTCGCCGCCGGAGAGCGTTGTGGCCTGCTGGCCGACGTGGATGTAGTCGAGGCCGACGCGATGCAGGGTCTGGAACGTCTCGCGCACGCGCGGGACCGCCTTGAAGAACTCGGCCGCTTCCTCGACGGTCATGTCGAGCACGTCGGCGATGCTCTTGCCCTTGAACAGGACTTCGAGCGTTTCGCGGTTGTAGCGCTTGCCCTTGCAGACGTCGCAGGTGACGTAGACGTCGGGCAGGAAGTGCATCTCGATCTTGATGACGCCGTCGCCCTGGCAAGCCTCGCAGCGGCCGCCCTTGACGTTGAAGGAGAAGCGGCCGGGCTCGTAGCCGCGTGCTTTCGATTCGGGCAGGCCGGCGAACCATTCGCGGATCGGCGTGAAGGCACCAGTATAGGTCGCGGGGTTGGAGCGCGGCGTGCGGCCGATCGGCGACTGGTCGATGTCGATGATCTTGTCGATGTGCTCGAGGCCCTCGATGCGGTCGTGCGGCGCGGCGCCCTCGCTGGCATTGTTCAGCTTGCGGGCAATGGCCTTGTAGACCGTGTCGATCAGCAGCGTCGACTTGCCGCCGCCGGAAACGCCAGTGACGCAGGTGAACAGGCCGAGCGGAATTTCGGCCGTGACGTTCTTGAGATTATTGCCGCGCGCGTTCACCACCTTGATGGTGCGGCGATGGTTCGGCGGACGCCGCTCCGGCACCTCGACCTCGAGCTCGCCGGTGAGATATTTGCCGGTCAGCGATTTCGGGTTGCGCATGATCTCGGCCGGCGTGCCTTCGGCGATGATGTTGCCGCCATGCATGCCGGCGCCGGGGCCGATATCGAGCACGTAATCGGCCAGGAGGATCGCGTCCTCGTCGTGCTCGACCACGATCACGGTATTGCCGAGGTCGCGAAGCCGCTTCAGCGTGTCGAGCAGGCGCGCGTTGTCGCGCTGGTGCAGGCCGATCGAGGGCTCGTCGAGCACGTAGAGCACGCCGGTCAGTCCGGAGCCGATCTGCGAGGCCAGGCGGATGCGCTGGCTCTCGCCGCCGGACAGCGTACCGGAGGAGCGGGACAGCGTGAGATAGTTCAGGCCGACGTCGAGCAGGAAGGTCAGGCGCTCGCGAATCTCTTTCAGGATGCGGCCGGCGATCTCGTTCTGCTGCGCGTTCAACGCCTCCGGAACGGTCTCGAACCACGCGCCGGCGCCCTTCACCGACATCTCGGAGATGTCGCCGATGTGCTTGCCGCCGATCTTGACGCAGAGCGCCTCGGGCTTGAGCCGAAAGCCGTTGCAGCCTCCGCAGGGCACGTCGTGGAAATATTTCGACAGCTCCTCGCGCGCCCACTCGCTTTCGGTCTCGCGATAGCGGCGGTTGATGTTGGTGATGACGCCTTCGAACGGTTTCTTGGTGTCGTAGGAGCGGACGCCGTCTTCATACGAGAACTTGATCTCGTCCTCGCCGGAGCCGTGGAGGATCGCGCTCTGCGTCTTCTTCGGCAGATCCTTCCATTTGGTGGTCAGCGTGAACTTGTAGTGCTTGCCGAGCGCAGTCAGCGTCTGAATGTAATAGGGCGAGGAGGACTTGGCCCAGGGCGCGATCGCGCCCTTGCCAATGGGGAGCTCCTTGTCGGGGATGACGAGGTCTTCATCGACATGCTGCTCGACACCGAGGCCGCCACAGGCGGGGCAGGCGCCATAGGGATTGTTGAAGGAGAAGAGTCTGGGCTCGATCTCGGGTATGGTGAAGCCGGAGACCGGGCAGGCGAACTTTTCCGAGAACAGCATGCGCTCGGGTCCGCTCTTGTCGTGGATCTTTGCGGTCTTCTTTTTCTCTTTCTCTTCCGCGGGCGCGGTCGCCGGCGCGTCGGCGAACTCGATGACGGCGAGGCCCTCGGCGAGTTTCAGCGCGGTCTCAAAGCTTTCGGCGAGGCGCTGGCCGATGTCGGCGCGCACCACGATGCGGTCGACGACGACGTCGATGTCAT
Source organism: Bradyrhizobium sp. LB14.3 (assembly GCF_040547985.1). Taxonomy (NCBI): domain Bacteria; kingdom Pseudomonadati; phylum Pseudomonadota; class Alphaproteobacteria; order Hyphomicrobiales; family Nitrobacteraceae; genus Bradyrhizobium; species Bradyrhizobium sp. LB14.3. The sequence goes on along the minus strand of NZ_JBEPQT010000018.1, from coordinate 34,783 downwards.
GCGGGAATTTCTTGTCGAGGGTCGGCGCCTCGCTGAGCTCATGGAAGGTGCCGTCGATCTTGACGCGCTGAAAGCCCTTCTTGAGCCATTCGGCGAGCTCTTTCCGGTACTCGCCCTTGCGGCCGCGCACGACCGGCGCGAGCAGATAGAGGCGCGTGCCCTCGGGCAGCACCAAGACGCGATCGACCATCTGCGAGACGGTCTGGCTCTCGATCGGAAGGCCTGTGGCCGGCGAATAGGGCACGCCGACGCGTGCCCACAACAGGCGCATGTAGTCGTAGATTTCGGTGACGGTGCCGACGGTGGAGCGCGGGTTCTTCGACGTCGTCTTCTGCTCGATCGAGATCGCCGGCGACAGGCCGTCGATCTGGTCGACGTCGGGCTTCTGCATCATCTCCAGGAACTGGCGCGCATAGGCCGACAGCGATTCGACGTAGCGGCGCTGGCCCTCGGCATAGATGGTGTCGAAGGCGAGCGAGGATTTGCCGGAGCCTGACAGCCCCGTGAACACCACCAGCTTGTCGCGGGGAATCTCGACGTCGACGTTCTTGAGGTTGTGCTCGCGCGCGCCACGGATCGTAATTGCGCGCAGGTTTGATCCCACGTTCGGCTGTTGGCGCTTCGCCTTGATCACTTCATCCATCCTGGTGGTCCTCAAGAATCCCAAAGGCGCGCGATCGCGCCAACGCTGAAGGCGCGCTTCGCCCGGAACCGGGATCGGCGCCGATGGGTATGTCAGCGAACGTAGGAAGAACGAGGAGGGATTTCCAGTGGCCTTTGCGAATCGTCAACGGATTGTTGGCGCGCTGGCGGCATCTGGCAGCAGGAGGGCCAGCGGAACTACGCTGCAGGAGACCGCGCAAACAAAAAGGCCGGCGCAAGGCCGGCCTTTCGTAACGATGTGACGTCGGTCGTGCAGATCAGTACTTCGCGACGATCGGACCGCCGAAGCGATAGTTCAAGCGAACCGTGGCCATATCCACGTCCTGCTTGATGCTGTCGCTGCGGGTGTTCACACCGAGGAAGGTGAAGCTGTCGGTGTGCTTGCCCATGAACAGATGGTTATATTCGACGGCGACCGACCAGTTCGGAGCGAAGCCGAACTCGATGCCGGTGCCGACCGTGCCACCCCAACGGGTTTCGTTGGCGGTATCGAGGGTGACGCCACCCAGAGTGCCGCTGAACTTGTTGTGGGTGACGGCCGCGCCGCCCTTCACGTACCAGAGCACGTTGTTCCAGGCATAACCCACCTGACCGGTGAAGAGGCCGATGGCGTCGATCTTGGTGTTGTTCACCAGCGGGAAGAACGCGGCGGGCGAGCTGGTGTTCGAGCCCTTCAGGTCAGCCCAATCGCCCTGGGCTTCGAGGCCGAACACCCAATTGCTGGACTGCCAGCGATAGCCGATCTGGCCGCCGACGATGGCGCCGGTTGCATTGTGGCAGCCTTCAGCCGTGACGGGGACTGGTGCGCCAAGCACCGAGGTCGTATCCCAGCAATTGTGGCTCGAGCCGCCACCGGCGTTGGCGCCGATGTAGAAGCCGGTCCAGTTGTAGACCGAAGCCATAGCCACCGGAGCCTTGGTGTAGGGGCGCGCCGCGAGATCAGCGGCCGAAGCCGGGGCAGCGAGAGCGAACAAACAGGCCGAAGCCAACAAAATCTTTTTCATTTTCAACTAATCCCAGTCCCCAGTTTCTGTTGCCCTCCCTATTCGGGAAAGGCATCGGACACTCTCGTCCAACTGATGTCACTCTTACACCACTAAAGCCGCAAGTTGTGTGTCCCACCGGCCACAGCAGCCTGAAAATGGAGCACTTGTTGACCTGTTATTCCCGTCGGGGAACGGAAACGAAAAGGCCGGCGCGAAGGCCGGCCTTAGAGTTCTTGAATGATGTCAGTTGGATCAGTACTTCGCGAGGACCGGACCGCCCCAGCGATAGTTCAAGCGGACAAGCCCCATATCGACATCCTGGCTAATTCGGTCGCTTCCGAATGTTGCGCCCGCGGGCGTTGTGAAGCCGATCGTGCGATTGCCAAGGAAGATGTGGTCGTACTCAAAGCCCAGCGACCAGTTTGGTGCGAAGCCGAACTCCAAACCGGCTCCGACCGTCCCACCCCAGCGAGTTTCACGCGCCGAAGCCAGCAGCGTACCCGCGCCGGGCGTACCTGCGGCGGCATAGACGTCGTACTTGTCACCGACCACGGCGCCGCCGCCCTTCACGTAGAGCAGCACGTTATTCCAGGCGTAACCGACCTGACCGGTGATGAGCCCGAAAGAATCGATGCGAGAACGGTTGCGATCACCGGTCACCAAAGCGGTGCCCGGAAACAGTGTGCTCACGTTGTCGCCCCGGAAGTCGGCCCAGTTGCCCTGGCCTTCAAAGCCGAACACCCAACTGGCCGTCTGCCAGCGATAGCCGATCTGGCCGCCGACGGTGCCGCCTGTCGCATTGTGACAGCCTTCGCCGACCAATGTACCGGTCACCGGCGTAACGAAGTCCCAGCACTTGTGGCTCGACCCGCCGCCGCCGTTGATGCCGATGTAGAAGCCGCTCCAGTCATAGATGGTCGCAACCATCGGCGCCGGAGCCTTGGTGTAGGGACGCGCCGCCAGATCTGCCGCGCTTGCGGAAGCCGATACGCCCAACGCCACGGCACCGATTGCGCCAAACACAAGCTTATTCATTGCCAGTCTCCCCAGGTTCGTCGCTTCTTGTTGATCCGAAGCGGCTGATCAGGCGTGACGCCCATATGAACTAAGTCCGATGCCACGGTAGCTCCATCGAGCGGCAGAGTCCGTCGCCCGGATGCAACAATGGCAGGCGGTGAAAGCGCCAATAACTTGCTGAATGTTAAGTTGTTCTGCTCTTCGGGCGGGAACCTATAAAGGTTCCATCCAACGCTTCTGCAGATGTTCCATCCAACGCTTCTGCAGATGAAGCATCCGCGAGCGACCGAATGTCGGGTTTGCAGGAACAAATCTGGAACGAGATCCAAATAGATGCTATATTTGGGGATAACCGGAGGGATCATGGGCTGAGCGTCCCTTGCGAGCGTATAGGGTCCTCAGCAGGGTGGCAGAGGTTGCGGGCGCGGCCCCGCCTCGTGAAATTCAGTGGCATTCAAATTCAGTGGCATTCGGAGTGGAGAGCGGCGATGGCGGGAAGCGTCAACAAGGTCATTCTGGTTGGAAATCTCGGCAAGGATCCTGAAATCCGCCGCACCCAGGACGGGCGGCCGATCGCCAATCTGAGCGTCGCCACCTCGGAGACGTGGCGCGACAAGGCGACGGGCGAGCGCAAGGAAAAGACCGAGTGGCACCGCGTCGTGATCTTCAATGAAGGGCTCTGCAAGGTCGCCGAGCAGTATCTGAAGAAGGGCGCCAAGATTTACGTTGAGGGTGCGCTCCAGACCCGCAAATGGACCGACCAGAGCGGCGTCGAGAAGTACTCGACCGAGGTCGTGCTGCAGGGCTTCAACTCGACGCTGACGATGCTGGACGGTCGCAGCGGCGGCGGCGGAGCCGGCAGCTTCGGCGACGAGCCGGGCGGCGATTTCGGCTCATCGGGTCCGGTCAGCAGCGCGCCGCGCCGCCCCGTTGCCGCCGGCGGCGGTGGCCGCAACAACGACATGGACGACGATATCCCGTTCTGAGCGACCCCGTTCCAAGAACGTGGCGTATCTATCGCACGATGCCGACGCGCCAGCCGGATGGGGCGGCGCTTCTCGTGTCGTGTCAGCAAATCTCGCTAATCGGCAGGACGGGCTCGGATTTCCGAGCCCGCTTCATGTTTGGGTTGAACTTGGATTGCGTCTCGGCAGGCGCGCTGACGGGCACGTTCGCCGCACGGTTTTCCAGGTGTTCCAGGCGATTTTGCAAGGTCGAGTGGCGGCCGTCCGAGACCTGGCTCGCAAGGGCTTAAGTTATTGGAAAAATAGGCGGAAAAAGCGCTTGCCCAAGCCTCGCAAGGGTGGTTATCCGAGCCTCGATGCGCTATATGATTCCCAGATAAAACCTCACCGGATTTCCCCTTGGCTGACGACGACGACAAGCCCGGCGACCAGCCGGCGCAACCCTCGGATATTCGCCCTGTCTCCATCTTCGAGGAGATGAAGAAGTCCTATCTCGATTACGCCATGAGCGTGATTGTGGCGCGGGCGCTGCCTGACGCCCGCGACGGCCTCAAGCCGGTGCATCGCCGCATCCTGTACTCGATGAACGAGCAGGGGCACACGCCCGACAAGAAGTACGTCAAGTCCGCCCGCGTGGTCGGCGACGTCATCGGTAAATATCATCCGCATGGCGACCAGTCGATCTACGACGCCATGGTCCGGATGGCGCAGAACTTCTCCATGCGCGTGCCGCTGATCGACGGCCAGGGCAATTTCGGCTCGGTCGACGGCGATCCCCCGGCTGCCTATCGTTACACGGAAGCCCGGTTGACGAAGGTGGCGCTGGCTCTGCTGGCCGATATCGACAAGGACACCGTCGACTTCCAGCCGAACTACGACAACAACGAGACCGAGCCGTCGGTCCTGCCGGCCAAGTTCCCGAACTTGCTCGTCAACGGCGCCGGCGGCATCGCGGTCGGCATGGCCACCAACATCCCGCCGCACAATCTCGGCGAGGTCATCGACGCCTGTGTCGCGTTGATCGACAACCCCGCGCTCACCATCGACGAGCTCATCAACATCGTGCCGGGACCGGATTTCCCGACCGGCGGCGTCATCCTCGGACGGCAGGGCATCCGCGCCGCCTATCACCTCGGCCGCGGCTCGGTCATGATGCGCGGCAAGGTCGCGATCGAGACCATCCGCAAGGAGCGCGAGGCGATCATCATCACCGAGATTCCCTACCAGGTGAACAAGGCGACGATGGTCGAGCGCATCGCCGAGCTGGTGAAGGAAAAGAAGATCGAGGGCATCGGCGACCTGCGCGATGAATCGGATCGCGACGGCTACCGCGTCGTCATCGAATTGAAGCGCGACGCCGTGCCGGATGTAGTGCTGAATCAGCTGTACAGGTTCACCCCGCTGCAGACGAGCTTCGGCGTCAACATGGTTGCGCTCGACAGCGGCCGTCCGCGGATCATGCATCTGAAGGACCTGCTGGCGATCTTCGTCGACTTCCGTGAGCGGGTCGTCACGCGGCGCACCAAGTTCCTGCTCGCCAAGGCGCGCGATCGCGCCCATATCCTGGTCGGTCTGGCGATCGCGGTTGCCAATATCGACGAAATGATCCGCGTCATCCGGACCTCGCCCGACCCGACCACCGCCCGCGACACCCTGATGTCGCGCGACTGGCCGGCCCGGGACGTCGAGGACATGCTGACGCTGATCGACGATCCGCGCCACCGCATCAGTGAGAACGGCACGATCCGGTTGTCGATGGAGCAGGCGAGGGCCATTCTCGACCTGCGCCTGCAGCGCCTCACCGCACTCGGCCGTGACGAAATCCGCGAGGAGCTCGACAAGCTCGCCGGTGAGATCGCCGACTATCTCGACATCCTGCGCTCGCGCGACCGCGTGCTGGGCATCATCAAGACCGAGCTCGCCGAAGTGAAGGCCGAGTTCGCCACCCCGCGCCGCACCGTCATCATCGAGCAGGAAGGCGAGGTCGAGGACGAGGACCTGATCCAGCGCGAGGACATGGTCGTCACCGTCTCCCACGCCGGCTATGTCAAGCGCGTGCCGCTGTCGGCCTATCGCGCGCAGCGCCGCGGCGGCAAGGGCCGCGCCGGCATGCAGACCCGCGACGAGGATTTCGTCAGCCGTCTGTTCGTGGCCTCCACGCACACGCCCATGCTGTTCTTCTCCTCGCGCGGCCAGGTCTACAAGATAAAGGTCTGGCGCCTGCCGATGGCCGCGCCGAACGCGCGCGGCAAGGCGCTGATCAACATCCTGCCGCTGGAGCAGGGCGAGCGCATCACCACCATCATGCCGCTGCCGGAGGACGAGTCCACCTGGGGCAACCTCGACGTGATGTTCGCCACGACAGGCGGCAACGTCCGGCGCAACAAGCTGTCCGATTTCGTCGACGTCCGCCGCTCCGGCATCATCGCGATGAAGCTCGACGAAAATGAAGCTATCGTCGACGTGCAGATCTGCACCGAGCACGACGACGTGCTTTTGACCGGCGCCGGCGGCCAGTGCATCCGCTTCCCCGTCACTGACGTGCGCGTGTTCACCGGGCGTACCTCGATGGGCGTGCGCGGCATTGCGCTTGGCGAGGGCGACAAGGTGATCTCGCTGGCGATTCTGCGCCATGTCGAGACCTCATCGGAGGAGCGCTCGGCGTACCTGAAGATGCGCCGTGCAGTCGTCGGCGAAGCCGCGACTGAGGAAGCAGCAGTGGATGCCGAGGCCGAGGAGACCTCGGGCAGCTACCAGCTCGCCCAGGAGCGCTATGTCGAGCTGTCGGCGGCCGAGCAGGTCGTGCTGACCGTCTCCGTTAATGGCTACGGCAAGCGGACCTCGTCCTACGAGTACCGCACCACGGGCCGCGGCGGCAAAGGCATCGTCGCCATGAGCGTCAACAACCGCAACGGCAACCTCGTGGCCTCCTTCCCGGTGGAAGAGGCCGACCAGATCATGCTGGTCACCGACAAGGGCCAGCTGATCCGCTGCCCGGTCGAAGGTATCCGCGTGGCCGGCCGCTCGACGCAGGGCGTGATCGTGTTCGACACCGCCGAGGACGAGCATGTCGTCTCGGTCGAGCACATCACGGAAGAAGCGGAGAGTGGAAACGGGGCGAATGGGGAGTGATCCGTAGCCCGAATCGAGCAGGAGGTCGGCGCGAAGCGCCGACCGATGGCGCCATCCGGGAATGCAAATTGCCGAACGTTCGGAATCCCGGATTACGCTTGCGATCCAACCGGGCTACGAGATCGAGCTAAATCTCCAGCTCCGTCCCGAACTCCACCACCTGCTTGGTCGGCACGCCGAAGAACGCGGCGGAGCGTTCCGCGTTGCGCTGGAGGAAGGCGAACAGGGTTTCTCTCCAGACCCACATGCCCGGGACGTCCTCGCGCGGGATGATGGTCTCGCGCCCGACATAATAGGTGATGTCGGAGAGGTCGATGCCGGACAGCTTGCCGTGGCGGCAGGCGAGGGTCAGTCCTTCGTAGATCGTCGGGTTCTGCATGAAGCCGTAATGCAGGATAACGCGGGTGATGCCGGGGATGATCTCGATCACCTCGGTACGGTCCTCGTCAGTGATATGCGGAAGCTCCTCGATCAGCACGGTGACGAGGACGATACGCTCGTGCAGCACGTGGTTGTGCTTGACGAACTGGGTCAGCGCCAGCGGTACGCCGCGCGGCGCCGACGCCAGGAACACAGCCGTCCCGGGCAGTCTGGCGCTGCATTTGTTGACCGCCGTCTCGATCAGATCCTCCTCGGGCTGGCGCAGTTTTCCGCGCGCGACCTCGACCAGCTTCACGCCGGCGCGCCACGTCAGCATCAGGAAGGCGACGAGGGCCGCGAGCAGCAGCGGAAACCAGCCGCCTTCGAACAGCTTGATTGAGTTGGCCGAGAAGAAGATCAGGTCGATCACGAAGAAGAAGCCGTTCACAGGCAGCACCAGCCACGGCGAATAGCCCCACTGGATCGCGACCAGGGCGGCGAGCAGCGTGGTGATCGCCATCAGGAGCGACACCGCGATGCCATAGGCGCCGGCGAGCGCCTCCGAGGTGCCGAAGCTCAGGACCGCGCCGAGCGTTGCGGCGGCGAGCAGCCAGTTCACCAGGGGCACGTAGATCTGGCCGATCGCGTCACTCGTGGTGTGGCGGATCTGCATGCGCGGAAGGAAGCCGAGCTGGATCGACTGCTGGGTCAGCGAGAACACGCCGGAGATGATCGCCTGCGAGGCGATCACGGTCGCAACCGCCGAGAACGCCACCAGCGGATAGTGCAGGGCGTCGGGGCAGAGCTGGAAGAACGGATTTTCGATCATCGTGGGGTCGGTGATCAAGAGCGCGGCCTGGCCGAAATAGTTCAGCACCAGCGCGGGCAGGCAGATCGCGAACCAGGCCAGCCGGATCGGCAGGCGGCCGAAATGCCCCATGTCGGCATACATGGCCTCGCCGCCGGTCACCGCGAGGAAGGCCGCGCCGAGGATCGCGAAGGAGACATGGAAATCCTGGTGGATCAGGAATTCGAACGCATAGAGCGGGCTGAGCGCCGCCAGCACCGCCGGCGCCTTGACGATGCCGTGGATGCCGAGCGCGGCCAGCACGAAGAACCAGGCCAGCATCACCGGTCCGAAGATGCGGCCAATGAAGCCGGTCCCCTGCTTCTGCATTATGAACAGGCCAACCAGGATGACGATGGTGACGGGCACCACGACGGGCGCCAGCGAGGGGGCGTCGACCTTGAGGCCCTCGATGGCGCTGAGCACTGAGATCGCGGGCGTGATCGCGCCGTCGCCGTAGAGCAGCGCAGCGCCGACGAGGCCGACGACCAGCAGATGGGCGCGCCAGGTGCCGGGTTGGGCGTTGCGCGCGTGCAGCAGCGCCAGCAGCGCGACGATGCCGCCTTCGCCGCGGTTGTCCGCACGCAGGATCAGCAGCGCATATTTCAGCGAGATGATGAGCAGCAGTGCCCAGAGGATCAGCGAGGCAACGCCCAGAACAGCATCGTTGGTCACTGCGCCGCCGTGGGCGGCGGCCTTGGCGGCTTCCTTCAGGGCGTAAAGGGGACTGGTGCCGATATCGCCATAGACCACCCCGAGGGCCCCCATGGTCATGGCGATCGGCACAGGGTCAGGATGATGGCCGGAGGCGACTGCGGGCGTACTGGACAAGATCGACCCCCGATGGGATCGCGCCCGTCGGACCATTCCGACGGGCGCGAGCATCAGGCAGTCTGCGACGGGATGTCGCAAATATCCATCTTCATTATCTTGGGCTTTATATCGGGGTTTGTGACGCGAAGCTGACAGACCCGACTACGGGGTACGGTCTGCGGTCACGAGGCGAGCCTCGCGGATGTTGGCTTTGGTACCGACCTGGCGGAGGCAGGAGGCCTCGAAATTCGGCCAGGCCTGCTGCGAACAGTCCTTGCCGATGGTGCGGATATCGAGCCGGTCGCTCTTGGCGAGCGGCTGCGGCACGCTGGCCTCGACGGTCGGGGCGAAGCCGGGCAGGAGGGTGAGAGCGGCAGCGACACACGCAGAGATGGCGATCGCTGAAAGAGCCTTGATCATTGACAGTCCCCTGTGCTGTGGCCGCTACGCCCAGTGTGCGGCCCGTCATTTCGTTGGCTGGATTGGTAACCATGACCAGTTTCCGGACGTCTTCGCGGCTGTGGGAAATGGTTTCGTTCGCGCGTCCTTTGGTTTCGTGGCCGCCCTCCGGACGAAACAAACCGGCCATCGTCGACATGGCCGGAGGGACATTTTGCGGAAAATGGGCAGGAAATGGCCAGGGAACCCGCCTGGCTTGCCGGCCCGGGCCGGGCGCGGTAGGACGTGGCCATGCCGCGCATTGCCTTCTACCCAGGTTCCTTCGACCCCATCACCAACGGCCATCTGGACGTGGTCCGGCACAGCGTGTCGCTGTGCGACAGGCTCGTTGTCGCGATCGGGGTGCATCCCGGCAAGAAGCCGCTGTTCTCGACCGAGGAGCGGCTAAAGATGCTGCATGACGTCTGCGGGCCGGTGGCGGCCCAGGCCGGCTGCGTGCTCGAGGCTGTGACGTTTGACGATCTGTCGGTGGTCTCGGCGCGCAAGCACGGTGCGACCATCATGATTCGGGGCCTGCGCGACGGCACCGACCTCGACTACGAGATGCAGCTCGCCGGCATGAACGGGGCCATGGCGCCCGAGGTGCATACGGTCTTCCTGCCGGCCTCTCCCATGGTCCGCCCGATCACCGCCACTTTGGTGCGCCAGATCGCCGCCATGGGCGGGGACGTCTCGGCCTTCGTCCCGCCGCTGGTTGCGGCACAGCTCAAGGCAAAATTCGCCTGATAACGGCGCGTTTCCTCTCTCATCTCTGATCCGGAGTTATCATGATCCGAATTCTCGCAGTTCTTGCCGCGGTTCTGTTCGCGGCGCCGGCCTTCGCGCAAGCCTTGCCGGCGGGCCTCGACAAGGCCAACGCCGTCGTCATCGACACCACCAAGGGCCGCATCGTCATCAAGCTGCGGACGGATCTGGCGCCCCAGCACGCCGAGCGCATCAAGCAGCTCGCGCGCGAGGGCTATTACAACAACGTGCCGTTCCACCGCGTCATGGACGGCTTCATGGCGCAGACCGGCGACGGCGAGAAATTCAACGGCACCGGCGGCTCGAAATATCCGAATCTGAAACAGGAATTCTCCAAGGTGCATTTTGCCCGCGGCATCGTCGGGATGGCGCGGCGCGGCGACAGCGTCGACACTGCCAACTCGCAATTCTTCATCATGTTTGCGGACGGCGGCAGCCTCGACAACCAGTACACCGTGATCGGCGAGGTCGTGCAGGGCATGGACGTCGTCGACAAGCTGAAGAAGGCGCCTCCCGGATCAAGCGGCGGCACCGTCACCGACCCCGACAAGATGGTGAAGGTGCAGGTCGCTTCCGACATCAAGTAGGAGAGACGATGGCGCGCTGCGCTGGCAAGCTCCTGCTGGTTGCCGCGGTTCTGCTGCTCGGCGTCTCCGGAGCGGCCGCCGGGGACACGCAGGTCAACACCATCCAGGACATCTTCCGGCATCTGCGCACCTGCTGGAAGCCGCCGCCTGCCGCCAGGGCCCGTCCCATCGACATCACCGTCGTCGTGAGCTTTAACCGGGCTGGAAACATTCTGGGCCATCCGAGGATTACCTATGAATCCGCGGAGGCCTCCGACGATGACCGGCTGCAATACCGGGTCGCGGTGATGGAGGCATTGCAACGCTGCACGCCGATGCCATTTACCGATGCGATGGCCGGCGCCGCTGCGGGGCGTCCATTCGCGATCCAGTTTCGCAACCGGAAGACTTCACCCTCAACCCAAGAGAGACGAGCATGAGTGCCACCGAAAACACCCTGATCCTCGAGACTACCCAGGGCCCCGTCACCATCGAGATGCGGCCTGATCTGGCGCCCGGCCACGTCGCGCGCATCAAGGAGCTCGTGCGCGAAGGCTTCTACGATGGCATCGTGTTCCATCGCGTGATCGACGGCTTCATGGCGCAGACCGGCTGCCCGCAGGGCACCGGCACCGGCGGCTCCGGCCAGAAGCTGAAGGCCGAGTTCAGCAAGGAGCCGCATGTGCGCGGCGTCACCTCGATGGCCCGTGCAGCGAGCCCCGATTCCGGGGACAGCCAGTTCTTCATCGTGTTCGACGACGCCCGCTTCCTCGACAACCAGTACACGGTGTGGGGCAAGGTCACCGAGGGCATGGATAACGTCGACAAGATCAAGCGCGGCGAGCCCGTGCAGAACCCCGACAAGATCGTCAAGGCGCGGATGGCGGCTGACGCGGCGTAGCCGCTCGATCCTCATGGTGAGGAGGCGCGCAGCGCCGTCGCGAACCATGAAGGCCGAGCTCGAGCAGCGGGCCTTCATCCTTCGAGACGCGCGTTCCGCGCTCCTCAGGATGAGGAGTGACCATGTGGCGCTGAACCCGACATGCGGACCGATCTCTTCGATTTCGACCTGCCCGCCGAGCGCATCGCATTGCGCCCGGCGAGCCCGCGCGACTCCGCGAAGATGCTGGTTGTCGATCACGGCACGCTGCGCGACCGTGTCATCGCCGACCTGCCGCAATGGCTGAAGCCGGGCGACCAGCTGGTCGTCAACGACACCAAGGTGATCGCGGCGCAATTGAAGGGCCGCCGCATCGGTCGCGAGACCGAGCCGAAGATCGAGGCGACGCTGATCAAGCGCGTCGACGGTTCGCGCTGGCAGGCACTGGTGAAGCCCGCCAAGAAACTCACCCCCGGCGACCGCATCCGCTTCGGCAATGAGGGCAAGGTCTGCCTGCTCGGCCATCTCGACGCCGAGGTCGAGGCCAAGGGCACTGAGGGTGAGGTGACGCTGTCATTCTCGTTCCACGGCCCGATACTGGATCAAGCCATCGCCGATCTCGGCAGCCCGCCGCTGCCGCCCTACATCGCCTCCAAACGCACGCCGGATGATCAGGACTTCGCCGACTACCAGACTATGTTCGCGGCGAATGAAGGCGCCGTTGCCGCGCCGACAGCAGGCCTGCATTTCACGCCGGCGCTGGAGCAGGCGCTGCACGCGCGCGGCGTCGACATCAACCGCGTCACGCTGCATGTCGGAGCAGGGACGTTCCTGCCGGTGAAGGTGGACGACACCGAAGGCCACAAGATGCATGCCGAGTGGGGCACGATCTCGGCCGAGACGGCGGAAAAGCTCAACACCGCGCGGAGCAATGGCGGCCGTATCGTCGCGGTCGGCACCACGTCATTGCGGCTGCTCGAAAGCGCAGCGAGCGCGGATGGCGCCATTCAGCCATTCGCCGCCGAGACGTCGATCTTCATCACCCCCGGCTATCGCTTCCGCGCCGTCGATATCATGCTGACCAATTTCCATCTGCCGAAGTCGACGCTGTTTATGCTGGTGTCGGCATTTTCGGGGCTTGAGGCGATGCAGCAGGCCTATGCGCATGCCATCGCGCACGGTTACCGGTTCTATTCGTATGGCGATGCGTGTTTGTTGTTTCGGGCAGAGCCGTAAGGTGGGCAAAGGCGCGTAGCGCCGTGCCCACCCGACGTACCCGTTACGCCATCACCCGCTGCGGCAACAGCTCCGCGATCTGCACCGCGTTCAACGCGGCACCCTTGAGCAGCTGATCCGCCGCCACGAACATCGAGATCGAATGCCCGCTAGCGTCGCTGAGATCCTTGCGGATCCGGCCGACCAGGACGTCGTCCTGGCCCGAGGCGTCGATCGGCATCGGGAAGTAGTTCTTCACGCGGTCGTCGACCACCTTGACGCCGGGCGCCTGCGCCATGATGGCGCGGACCTGGTCTTCGCTGATCGGCTTCTCGCATTCGAAGGTGATGGCCTCGCAATGAGCCCGCAGCACCGGCACGCGCACGCAGGTGACGCCGATCGCGATCTTGTCGTCCTCGAAGATCTTGCGGGTTTCCTTGATGACCTTGGTCTCTTCGTCGTTGTAGCCGGTGTCAGGATCGATCGCCGTGTTGTGGTTGAAGAGGTTGAAGGCGTAGGGATGCGGCATCACCTTGGGCGCGTAGGCCTGCCCATTGAGATTGGCGCGGGTGGACTCGACGAGCTCCTCCATCGCGGCGGCACCGGCGCCGCTTGCCGCCTGGTAGGTCGAGATGATCACGCGCTTGATGCGGTTGCTTTGGTGGATCGGCCACAGCGGCACCAGCGCGGTGATTGCGGCACAGTTCGGGTTGGCGATGATGCCCTTGTGGTCGCGGATGCGGTTGCCGTTGACCTCCGGAATCACCAGCGGCACGTTCGGGTCCATGCGGAAGGCGGAGGAGTTGTCGACCACGACGGCGCCCGCCTTGACCGCGATCGGTGCGTACGTCTTGGAAATGCTGCCGCCGGCGGAAAACAGCGCGATGTCGACGCCTTCGAAGGCGCGCTCGGTCAGCTCCTCGATAACGATTTTTTGCCCGCGAAACGACACCGTCTTGCCGGCCGAGCGGGCGCTCGCGAGCGCCTTGAGCTTGCCGACGCGAAAGCCGCGCTTGTCCATGGTGGCGATGAATTCGGCGCCCACCGCACCGGTGACGCCGACAATCGCGACGACGGGATCGTTACTCACTTTGTCCTCCATTGAATTGAGAATTTAGACAACAAAAAAGCCCCGGACCAACGAGGGCGGGGCTTCGGTAGAGTGGATTGCGTTCTAGTCGACGACTACACGCGCACGCCTCCCCGGGCCCCGAAGGCCGTGGTGGTTTTAGTCGTGCGTTTGGTGGTCGTGAACATGGCGGCGACTTATGGGGGAGAGTCTTGCGGCCGTCAATGGCTTTTCGGCGGGATTGGCGCCGTCGCTATCTCGTCCGGGCGCCCGGAGGTTCGAGGATGACCTCCTTGAGGTTGTCGCCACTGATGACGACGATCGCGAAATTCAGCCGGCCGCCTTCGCGCACCAGCCCGCCGCTGATCGCCTTGCCGGAGGCCGCGCGTTCGGCGACGTGCACGGCATCCGCAAGGCGGTGCTTGATGGCACCGAGCGCTGCGAGGTTGCTGCGGTCGTCGAGATCAAGCTCGGCAAGGGGGAGGGCAGCTTCCCCGCCGACGAGTTCGCCTGTCGCGGCATTGATGGTGTGGCGCCAGATCCGGTCGTTGTGCAGGGTCTTCACCCGGTAGACCGGCACACCGGAGGCTCCGTCGAAACTCACATCCGCCGTGGTGGCACCGGCGTGGCGGGATTCCGCAATCGCCATGGCCTGGCTGATCGAGATCGACGAGCTGCGGAAGCGCTCGATTTCGCGGCTGACCGCTTGGCGATCGGCCTCGGTGTCACCATCTGTGTCGCTGTGAAGCGCGGTCGGCGTGCCCGTGCTCACGATCGCCCGCGCCGGCGCTGCGAGGAGGAGTGCGGACAGGGCGATCGCAAGCAATCCCGAGGTCCATGGTTGGGCTGTCGTCATGCTCGAAACCCTCGGCCAGCGAGTGTGCCGGATGATCGTAAAGAATTTGCGGCCGACCTTGGGCATCGGTCGGCCGCTGAGCGTCGTGATGGGCTGTACCCGCCGCGGCGATCGAAGCGGTGCGGATCTCTTTGGGGCTGGTGAAAAAGCGATCCGCATCGGCCTATAATTAAACCATACCGTATCGTTTTGTTTTGGTCAACGGCGCGGGCGCAGGTCCACTCGGAAAAGATCGCAACCCCACGGAATTGTCAGCGGGACGGACGCCGCCGCTGCGTGCTCTTGGCGGCGCTCTGGACGCGGTCCGCCGGTCCGAGCGCACCGGCCAAAAACAGCTTGATCGCAGCGCGCATTCGTTTTTCCGCGACCTTCATCTCCGGCGGCGTTCCAAACGTCGCCAGGCGATGATTGTGACCGACGACGACGTCGAGGAACACCTCGGCCGCGATGGTGGTGTCGTCCACGTCGAGCGCACTTTGCGCCATCAGATGGTCGAAGAAGCGCGCCGTCGTGGCGACGGCCTTGAGCCAGCCTTCCTCTTTGCCGAGCTTGGCGACATCGGGAAAGTTGATGGCCTGTGACGTCATCATGCGGCTGAAGGCGACGGCGTCGGGACCGCAGGTGAATGTCAGCATCTCGCGCCCGATCGCGACCAGCCGCTGCTCGACCGAAATGTCCGAGGCGCTGCTGATCTGCGTTTCGGCGGCTGCCGACAGCGGCGCAAGCCAGCGCGCGATTTCGCGCCTCAGCACGGCCGCGAACAGTCCGCGCTTGTCGCCGTAACGGGAATAAACCGTGGGTTTGCTGACGCGTGCTGCTTCCGCGACCGCATCGAGCGAGGTCGCGTCAAAGCCGCGATCCAGGAACAGGCGGGTGGCGACCTCGATCAGCCGTTGATCCCGCTCGATCGCTGCACTTTTGGTCGGCCGGCCGCCACGTGATTTCGGCACCTCGCGCCGGGGCGCTGCCGGTCTTGTCTTGGTCGCAGTCAATCCCATGCCCGATGATTCCTGCGCGTTCCTGACATCGATCATTGCTCTATAGCGCGCAGCAGCCGGGGCGTCATCGCCAATCTGGCCGAATTGGTCGTATCGTCAACGGTCTCGGTAAGACCTCGTTCCTCCGTGAGGGCCTCACGGAAGCGTCGAAGTCCAAGCCTGGCCAGCCGCCGCCTTCTCATATCCGTACTGATACAGCGCCCGCATATAGGCGGTGTCGAACCCTTCCGAGACCGGCGCGGGATAGTCGCGCGCGATGTAGGAGAGATGGAAACCCAGGCGGTTGCGCTTGGCGAAATCATAGGTCGAGAAGATGATCGAACGGGTCTGGGACTGGGTGATCGACGACAGGCTGCGTGAGGCGACGTCGATGGTGCTGTTGAAGACGAGCTCGAAGTTGCGTTCGATCTTCTTGTTGACGAGGATGTAGATGTCCATCTTCGCAGTGCCGGGCAGGCGACTGCCCTGGAAAAGCAGGGCTTCCGGCAGCGTCAGCACCGGGGCCGTCACGCCGCCGTCGACATGCATCTCCTGAAACCTGCGGCCCTGGCCTTCGGCGTCGATCATGATCGGCGGAAACACCAGCGGTATGCTGGCGGAGGCCGCCATCACGTCGCGAAACAGCTTTAGCGCTTCGGGCGTGCCGACCGCTGCGATCTTGCCCATATCCCAGATGGCGGTGCGCTGGGTGTCGAGATCGGTCGTCACGATCAGCAGCCTGCGGCCCTTGGCGTTTTCGCGCGCGACCTGCGCCATGATCTCCGGCCCGACATAGCGTGCGACGAGCTCGCGCAGCCGCGTGTTGCCGAACAGCCCGGATCCGAACAGCACGCGCATGATGCTGGGATCGCTCAACAGGCTCTCCGCGATACCGCTGGTGTAGACCTCCTTCAGCGTCTCGTCATATTGCGAGCCGAGATACGCAAAGGGCGCAATCAGGCCGCCGGTGCTCACACCCGAGACGACCGAGAAGGCGGGACGGGTTCTGGCCGCGGTCCAGCCGTTGAGCACGCCGACGCCATAGGCGCCATCGGCGCCGCCGCCTGACAGAGCCAGGTAGGACTTCGTCGCGGTGCCGGTGTCCTTCTCGAAGCTGAATTTCGCGATGGGTTCGTCGGCGTAGCGCCGGAGGCCGTCGATATCGAGCACCCGCGAGGTGCTGGCTTCAGCGGCGGTATAGGGCGTGCGGGGCAGGGAGGTGCAGGCGCCGAGCGCCAGGCTGCACGTCAGGAATCCGATCAGGCGGGCGCCTGTCTGCCTCGTCCAGCCATGCGAACGGCCGGACATCTCACTCGAACTTGAAGGAAAGGGCATTGTCGGTGGCTGGCGATCACGCATCTACCGCCGCCGGCAACATCGCCGCGGCAGCTCGTCCAACCCCAGATAAAACTACACTGTATCGTTTTGTTTAACAAGGGAAGCGGGTGCAAATATCCGTGTCCGTTCTGTCCCAGTCTGATGCACAAGCCGGCGCAAGCAACGCTTGAGCGGGTTGATCGGCCTGCTCCGACACGCAATAAGCACCCTCATGAATCGTCCTGACACCGGTTTGCCCAATCATTTCGAACTGCTCGCCACCGATGGCGCCGCGCGCACCGGGCGCCTGACCACGCCGCACGGTGTGGTGCGCACGCCCGCGTTCATGCCGGTCGGCACCGCCGGCGCGATGAAGGGCATGCACTGGCGCGAGGTGCGTGAGGCCGGTGCCGACATCGTGCTCGGCAACACCTATCATCTGATGCTGCGTCCCGGCGCGGAGCGGATCGCGGCGCTGGGCGGCCTGCAGACATTCACCGGCTGGAACGGCCCGATGCTGACGGATTCAGGCGGCTTCCAGGTGATGTCGCTGGCGGATTTGCGCAAGGTCAGCGAGCACGCCGTCACATTCCGTTCGCATATCGATGGCGCCAAGGTCGAGTTGTCGCCGGAGCGCTCGATCGAGGTGCAGCGTTTGCTCGGCTCCGACATCGCCATGCAGATGGACGAATGCGTGCGGCTGCCGGCCGAGCGCGCCGACATCGACCGCGCGATGCAATTGTCGCTGCGCTGGGCCGAGCGGAGCAAGCGCGCCTTCGAGAGCGCGCCCGAGGGCTACATGCTGTTCGGCATCGTGCAGGGCGGCGATATACCGCAGCTTCGCCATGCCAGTGCGCAGGGCCTCATCGAGATCGGTTTCCACGGCTATGCGATCGGCGGCCTCGCCGTCGGCGAGCCGCAGGCCGTGATGCTGGCGATGATCGACGAGACCGCGCCGCTGCTGCCGAGGGAGCGGCCGCGCTATCTGATGGGCGTCGGTACGCCGGACGACATGCTCCAGGCGGTCAAGCGCGGTATCGACATGTTCGATTGCGTGATGCCGACGCGCAATGGCCGGCATGGCGTTGCGTTCACACGCTTCGGCCAGGTGAATTTGCGCAACGCCCGCCACGCCGACGATCCGCGTCCGCTCGACGAAGAGAGCTCGTGGCCGTCGGCTCGCACCTACGCGCGCGCCTATTTGCACCACCTCGTCAAGTCGGGCGAGACGCTGGGTGCGATGCTGCTGTCCGAGATCAATGTCGCTTATTACCAGTTCCTGATGCAGGGCATCAGGGACGCGGTCGCACGGGGAACGTTCGAGGAGTTCTATCAGCGTACGTGCGAGGACTGGGCGAGGGGCGACATCGCCCCGCGCTAGCTCGACTGCACAGGGTCAGTTGCACACGAAATGTTGCTTGACGGCGTGCTTGGTCACGAAGCCATAGCCGCAATTGTCGCAGGTCCAGAGATAGCTGATCACGTGGTCCGACACATATGCTGAAGCTTCGGCTGCGACCATGGAGTCGGCGCAGACGGGACAGGTAGGCAACGCGCTACAACGCGGATAGCGGTGGTGTGTGACGGTCGACAACACTTCAGCGACTGCTGACATCGTGGTGACCTTCCTGCTTCGAGACGTAAGTCTAACATAAGCAGAATCAGTTGACGAGGTCGCAACACAAATGCGTTGGTTTTCTGATAATTAAAGCTCACGCGATTTTGCGATGCAGCGTATTTAACATATTGCCGCAATGTCGCTTGCCTGTCGTCGCAGGCTGTCTGTAACTGCGCAAGAGACGCGACAGAAGCGCAAATTGTCGTCACACGGAGTTCATCATGGACGCATCGTCCAGCACGGGTGCAGCGCACCAACCCGGCCGCGGCCGGATCTACGACTCGATCGTCGATGCTTTTGGCGACACGCCGGTCGTTCGCCTGCGACGGCTGCCGGCCATGCACGGCGTCAACGCGACCATTTTGGCAAAACTTGAATACTTCAATCCGGCCGCCAGCGTGAAGGACCGCATCGGCGCGGCCATGATCATTGCCATGGAGAAGGCCGGCATCGTCAAGTCCGACACCGTGCTGATCGAGCCGACCTCCGGCAATACCGGCATCGCGCTGGCCTTCGTCGCGGCGTCGCGCGGCTACAGGCTCAAGCTGGTCATGCCGGAGTCGATGTCGATCGAACGGCGCAAGATGCTGGCCTTTCTCGGCGCTGAGCTCGTGCTGACACCGGCGGCGCAGGGCATGAAGGGCGCGATCGCGACGGCCGAAGAGCTGTTGAAGACGACGCCGAATTCGGTGATGCCGCAGCAGTTCAAGAATCTCGCCAATCCCGAGGTGCATCGCCGTACCACCGCGGAGGAGATATGGAACGACACCGGCGGCAATCTCGATTTCTTCGTCGCTGGCGTCGGCACCGGCGGCACCATCACCGGCGTCGGCCAGGTGCTCAAGCCGCGCAAGCCCTCGCTGCGGGTGGTCGCGGTCGAGCCCGAGGAAAGTCCGGTACTGTCGGGCGGCCAGCACACGCCGCACAAGATCCAGGGTATCGGCGCCGGCTTCGTCCCCGACATCCTCGACCGTTCTGTGATCGACGAGATCGTCAAGATCAACTCGACG
This sequence comes from Bradyrhizobium sp. LB14.3, assembly GCF_040547985.1. Classification (NCBI taxonomy): domain Bacteria; kingdom Pseudomonadati; phylum Pseudomonadota; class Alphaproteobacteria; order Hyphomicrobiales; family Nitrobacteraceae; genus Bradyrhizobium; species Bradyrhizobium sp. LB14.3. The sequence continues at coordinate 15,289 of NZ_JBEPQT010000018.1, read as the reverse complement.
ACGGCGATCGAGGCCTCCCGCGCGCTGGCGCGGCATGAGGGTATTCCTGGCGGCATCTCCTCCGGCGCTGCCATTGCGGCTGCGCTACAGATCGGCAAGCGGCCGGAAGCTGCGGGAAAAACCATCCTGGCTATAGTGCCGTCCTTCTCCGAGCGGTATCTTTCGACGGCACTGTTTGAGGGAATCTAGGACATGGCTGATCAACCACCGAGGCGGCCGCGCACGCTCGGCGATGCCAGGACCGAGGCCGAGGCGGCGTTCAAGAAGGTGACGACCAAGGTCGCAGTGGCGCCGCCGAAGCAGAACGTAGCGCCGGGGGTCAAGGAGCAGGTCACGCTGCGGATCGATCAGGACGTGCTGGAGCATTTCCAGGCAGGTGGACCCGGCTGGCAAGACCGCATCAACGACGCGTTGCGGAAAGCCGCTGGGAAGTAGGCGCCAGCTGGCTGAGGGACTCGCAACGAAAAAGCCCGGCGCGAACCGGGCTTTTGTGCTTGCGATCTGGTCCTCGCCTCAGCGGCGGAACATGCCGCCCATCATGCCGCCGACGACACCGCCGACGAAGGCCGCGCCGGGATCGCCGCCGCGATGCTGGGCCGGTGCGCTCGGGGCAGGGGCGCTGGCGCGCCGGGCTGGCTTCGCGCTTTCGTCGCTCGCTGTCGGCGTGGCGGCCACGATCTCGGAGAGCAGGGCCTTGTGCTGGAGCTTGTTGAGATAGCCGGTCGACGGATAGCCACGTGCCGCCTGCCAGCGCTTGAGCACCGTACGGGTGTCGTCGCTGAAGGCACCGCTGACCTTGATGTCGAAGCCGAGCCCCGTCAGGCGGCGCTGCACGTCGCGGCGCTGACCTTTGTCGAGGCCGATCTGGTCCTCGGTCAGCTGGCTGGCGTCGTCGGTGAAGGTCGCGGGATCGACACCGGCGTTCAGGTTACGGGTCGTCGTCGACGGGCCGCTCTTGATCGCGGCGAGCCGCGCCAGCGCCAGCGCCTTGAACTGGCCGTTTGGGTAGGCGGAGAGGTAGGCGTTGAGTTCTTCCGGCTTGTTGCTCTCCTTGACCGAGCGCCAGTATTCGAGCTCGACACCGTCCGAATTGCCGCTGGTTGCCGCCGGCACGACGCCAGCCGCCGTCGGTGCCGCATTGGCAACCTGGGTCGTGGGCGCCTGGTTGAGATACACTGCGCCAATCAGATTGGTGTGGCCCCAGGGCAGCTGACCCTTGTGGGTCTCCTCGTTGACCTGGGCGCGCACCGACGTCATCGCCTGCTGGATCTCGATACCAGGCTTGGTGATGTTGTCGATCAGCGCACGGGTGAATGGGCTGTTGTTGCCCTCCTGGCCGTCGAGCGCGGTCTGGCCCGGGCCGGTGGCGAACGCGATCAGTGTGCCTTCGCCGGACTTCATCTCGGCAAGACCGCTCTGCACGTTGACGCTGCGGGTCGCGGAGTTCGACTTGATCTTGGCAGCGAACGGATTGTCGCGGCAGGCATCGAGGAAGACCAGCTTGACCTTGGCGTCGCCCATGGTCTGCTCCAGCGTCAGGTCGATGTTGATGGCGGCACCGAGCTTGACGTCCATCTCCGATTTGATGTCGGCGTCAACCGGCAGGAGATAGTTGGAGCCGCCGACCGCGATGCCGTGACCGGCATAATAGAACACTGCGACATCGGAGCCCTGCGCCTTGCGGCCGAAGTCCAGCAGCTTCTCCGTCATCTGGTCGCGGGTGAGGTTTGAACCTTCGATCACATCGAAGCCGACATTGCGCAGCGTCGCCGCCATCGCCTTGGCGTCGATCGGCGGGTTCGGCAATTGCGCGACGTTCTTGTAGGTGCCGTTGCCGACGACGAAGGCAACACGGCGGTCGGCCTTTGCGGCGCTGACCGACAACGCCATGCACATCAGCGAAGCGAGGAGGGTGAGAGTGCGCATCTGAAATCCCCAACAGAATCGAATTGCAGGCAGCAACAAATTGGCAGCAAACCTACACGAAATCGCCCGGCTCCGTGCAAGCAAAACGACCGTCACCCGTTGCTTGGCGGCGGACTGTTGCATGAGCGACTGCCCGTCCAACGTGATCCAAATCACACGCCCACTTCGTTTTGTCGCGCGAGGCCGGGCGAGGTTCACTGCGCGCGGGCAGGAACTGCTGAAGCCGGCTTCAAATTCAGGAGATTACCGCACAGGATCAGCGCCGCGCCGAATACAGTCCAGGCATCGAGCCGCTCCGAATAGAGCAGCCAGCCGACGGCTGCCGTGAGTGGAACCCGCAAAAAGTCCATCGGCACCACGATGGTCGCATCTGCGTACCGGAGCGCGCTGGCGAGGCAGTAGTGCGAAAAAGTGCCGCACACCCCGATGACGAAGAGCCATCCCCACAGGGAGGCCGACGGCCAGGTCCAGACATAGAGCGTCGGCAGCAGGCCCACGACAAACTGCACCACAATCATCCAGAACAGGATCGACAATGCGCTCTCCGTCCGGGTCAGCGATTTCGCCAATATCATGGAGATGCTGAAGCCGATCGCGGCCCCCAGCGCGATCAACTGGCCCGGATTGATCTCGCCCGTGGCGGGCCGCACGATCATGACGACGCCGACGATGCCGAGCGCGATGGCGGCGATCTTCCAGACGCTCATGTGTTCGGACAGGAAAGTTGCGGCCAGCAGCGCCGTCCAGATCGGCATGGTGAATTCAATTGCCACCACCTGGCCGATTCCGATCAGCGTCAGTGCGTAGAACCAGCCGAGCTGTGCGAAATAATGGACCCCGTTGCGCGCGAGGTGCTGGGGCAGGCGCTTGGTCGCGACCACCTTGAAGCCTCCGGCCCGGTAGATGATCGGCAGGAGGAGCGTGAACCCGATCACCGAGCGCACTTCCATGATTTGAAAAACATTCAGCTCGCGCGTGGTCTCGCGCCCGGCCACCGCCATGACCAGCATCAGCGACAGCCAGCCGGCCATCCACAGGGCAGCCATCGTTTTGGACGGTGTCGTGTTCATCGGCGCTGGTATGGGAGGCGAGGGTCCTGAGGGAGGGCCGGTATCGGCGACATCGCCGCCGTTTGCAACGGCCAAATCTGCGGATGCAGCGATGCACGGCGGCGTGCTAAGGCATCAGCGACCAAGGACAAAAAACGGAAGGGCTTCGCTCATGCAGATATTGCAGCCGGCCGAGTGGAAAAAACCGCGCGGCTTTTCCCATGGTGTCGTGGCCGAGGGGCCGGGCCGCTGGGTGGTGCTGGCCGGGCAGACCGGCGGCGACGAGACCGGCAATTACGCGCCTGACATGGCGGCGCAGGTCGGGGCCGCGCTGAAGCGGATCATCAAGCTCCTGGGCGAGGCCGGCGCCGGCCCCGAGCACATCGTCCGCCTGACCTGGTACCTGACCAGCCGCAGCGAATATGAGGCAGCCGGTGCCGGCATCGGCGCGGCCTGGAAGGAAACGCTGGGGCGCAATTTCCCGCCCTCGACCTTGCTCTACATCGGCGGTCTCGTGGACGACCGGGCCAAGGTCGAGATCGAGGTCACGGCGTTCGTGCCGAACGCATAAAAAAAACGACCCGGCGAGGTCGCCAGGTCGATTGTAATTTGCTTGTATCGGCTTAGCGCGTCAGCGAGATGTTGGCGCCGCGGAACTGGCTGTCGGCGCGCATCGTGACGATTTGCTTGTTGCCGATCGTCTTCAGCGAGATGTTGGCGTTGAAGCCGGCGGCGGAGGCGACCAGCTCGTAGTTTCCTCCGGCGCCGCGACCCGAAAGCGAGCCCGAGATGTTGCGGCTGGCCTCGGACCAGCTGCCGGCGATGGCGCTGCCTTCAGCCTTGACGCTGGCGCCGAGGTTGAACTTGTAGGCGTCGCTGGCACAGGTCAGCGCCATCTCCATCGTCGGTCCGATCGGGATGTATTTGGCCCGGCAGCGAATCCGCTCGCTCGAGCCGTCATCCAGGGTGACCGTGCCGGAGCCACTCCAGCTGCCCGCAAGCGGGGCGAACGGGCCGGACTGCGCCTTGCTCTCAGAGTTCGCAATGCCCGCCGCAAATAAAACGGCGGCCGCGACCAGAAGCCGCCGGCTTAGGCCGGTGGTCCCGAATTGCTTATTGGCGCGATGCTTGCCATCGCCCGCTGCACGGTATGCCTGCAGATGCTCCATTCCACTTTCCCGATCCGGCGTTGCCGCTGAGTTGACCGTTGGCATATGCGCCATTGATCGAAACTTTCACAAGACCCTCCCGGCCGATGGTGCCGGAAACGTTAGCGCCGGGGGCGCTGATCTTGCCGTCGGCAACCGTCAGCAACGAGCTTGCGGTCGGCTCGCAGGAACCGCTCTTGGTGACGATGGTGACCTGCCAGTTGCCGTCATAGGGGGTCTGGGCGAAAGCGGGCGAGGCGAGGGTGATAACTGAGGCGGCACAGAACGCCGCAATGCGAGCAAAACGCATGAATTTGGTCCTTGAATCTGTCTGATATACTGACGCTTATTGGGACCAAATGTGACGGAAATTTGTTGCAATGCCAAATCGAAAATTGTTCCAGTGGAAACAATGGTTTATTTGCATTACCGGCTGCAATTTTCGAAGCAGAATCAACGCCCCTTCACGTTAAGGGTAAACGTTAGGAGAGCGACTCAGGAAAGAGCTGGCGCCGAGGTCGCGAACTGCTCGTCCTGAATCTTGGACGGCAGCGCCTTGTGGACCTTGGCATAGTCGATCACGTCGGCCAGCAATTTGAGCCCGAGCGGGGCAAGTGCGCGCTCCCACAGCTCCCGTGCCGTCTCGCCCTTCTTGACGAAGCACCATTCCTGGGCGGCGATGGCGCCGGCGTCCATGCGGTCGGCGAGGTGATAGATCGTGCCGCCGGCGATCGGATCGCCTTCCTTGATAGTCCATTCCACGGCGGCCTTGCCGCGATGGCGCGGCAGCAGCGAGGGATGATAGCCGATCCCGCCCAGCTTCGCCGCGGCGAGCGCGTCCTTGCCGATCCGGGCATGGCTGTGCGCGGTGACGATCAGATCGGTGTCGGGGGCGATCTCGGAGGCGACCACCAGCTTGGGGTCGGCCTGGACCACGACGTCGATGCCTGCGGCCCGGGCTGTCGCGGCGAGGCGATCCTCCGCGTCGGCCACTACGACCCGAACGATCGAGACACCGTGCTCCCGGAACATGTTCAGGGTGGTCACGCCGAAATGGCGGGAGCCGACGAGGGTAATGCGCATGGGGGTCCGATCCGTCTCGCAACTGCGTCATCCCCCGATACCATGTCCGGACGTCCTGTCACCACCCGCGCGGCGTTTGCGCCGGTTATCAACAATGCACCGGGGCCCAGATGCGCGATAAATTCGTCGATTGCGGAGCCGGCCGGTCCGGTGCTTCCATGGGCGCGCGCTTGGCACCGGCTTGGAGCGAGCGCATGCGAAGTGCGTGGCTCGTCCTTCTCGCGGCGCTGATCGCGACCACTCCGGCGCGCGCCGGCGGACCACCCTATCCGGCGGTCCCGCCTGGGGTTGGGGTGGCGCCCTTCATCGGCCCGACCTGGGACACCTATCGCTGCGCGGAAGGGCCGGTGACCAATTTCTATCAAGGCCCCTATTACCGGCGAGGCGCCGCCGGCACTCCATCGCGGCTACGCGTACCGGCCGTATTACCGCTACAGCGCCTACCGCAGGCTGCCGCGTCCATACTTCTGCATCACGGACTAGCGTTGCCGCGCCGCCACGGTCGGACGGCAAGTGATGGATATCCCGGTTCCTATGTTTCATTTTTAACATAGAGGCCCCCGGTTTGCCGATAGAACATGGACCGACCGGAGCTGGCGAAATTTCAACCCGTATCCGTTTTCGAACCCGGCTTTGGCCGCTGGCATGATCGCCAGCGGCTTTTTCGTGCTGGGCCATCACGAAATCATCGGACGGTAATACGATCTCAACCAGCCTGGCGTATCGACGAATCCGTCGCGGATTTGTATTGCGTACCGCGACACCGAAATTGTCCCGCCGGCGTGGTGCGTCGTGCGGGCTTTTTTGCCGGGACCGATTTCATGCCGAGCGCGATTGAGCAGATCGTCGACGTCTATGTCCGACTGAAGAACCGGCGCGGCCTCGACCAGTTGATGATGCACAGACAGCGGCTCGCGGTCGACCTGAAGAGCAGGTCCGGCTACGATTTCAGCGTGCCGATCGGTCAGATCGACGATGAGATCGTGATCATCGAGGCGGGCCTCAGCCGGCTCAAGGCTGAATCCGCGGACCTCGGCGCGACGCATCCGATCTGAGCGCTCAGTCGCGCCGGCCGCCGTCGATGACGGTGAACAACGGCCGTGCCGTGGTCGGCTCGACCAGCAATTCCTCCACCAGCGCGGTCGCCGCATCGACATATTTGCGCGTCGGCTTGTCGAGGGCGCGCGCGGCCTCGTCGTCAAGCGCGACCTTTGCGGCCTCGACCAGCTTGCGCATCCGCGCCGCATGCTCGTCGCCCGCCGTCAGCGTCGCGCGCGCCAGCGAGCGCAGCACGAACAGCTCGCCTTCGAGGCGGAGCAGACGGTCGTTGAGTCTGGTGAGGACGGCGTTGAGATCGGCCATGGCGCGCGTTCGTTGCGGAAGATCCATCCTGCTCTAGCGGCGATCGGTGAACGGAGTCCAAACGGCATCGGCGCAATTGGGCCGATCTCCCCTCAAGCCTCGGTCCGCGCCAGATAGTCGCGCGCGAAGGCGAGATACCAGTCAAGGCAGGCGGGATTGGCCATCGCCTCCCTGTTGATGACTTTCTCGACAGGCTGGCCGAGCAGCAGCTTCTTGATCGGCAGCTCCTGCTTCTTGCCCGAGAGCGTGCGCGGAATCTCGGCGACTGCGAAAATTTCGTTCGGCAGGAATCGCCGGGAGAGGCCAGCCTCGATCGCCTTGTTGATCCTCGCCCGCATCGCGCCGTCGAAGGCGACGCCGTCGCGCAGTACGACGAACAGCGGCATGTAGCTGTCGCGGCCGAGATATTCGAGATCGACGACGAGCGAGTCCAGCACCTCCGGCAAGGCTTCAATCGCGGAGTAGAGTTCGCTCGTACCCATGCGCAGGCCATGCCGGTTGATGGTGGCATCGCTGCGGCCATAGATGATGCAGGAGCCGTCCGGGTCGACCTTGAGCCAGTCGCCGTGCCGCCACACCGGCCCGCGGCCGCTGCCGTCGAAATTGTCCGGATAGGTCTCGAAATAGCTCGCGCGATAGCGCACATCGCCCTTGTCGTTCCAGAAATAGAGCGGCATCGACGGCATCGGCTCGGTGCAGACGAGCTCGCCGACCTCGTCGATGACGGCGCGGCCCTGTTCGCTGAAGGCCTCCACGGCAGCACCCAGCAGACGGCACTGCATCGCGCCCGGCGTCTGCGGCAGTTCGCGGTTGCCGCCAATGAAGGCGCCTGCGAAATCGGTGCCGCCGGAGATGTTGGCCCACCAGATATCGGCATGGGCCTTGCTGCCGTTGGTCCTCGAGAGCGCCGCGAAGCGGTTGTTGAACCAGGCTTGCGTGTCGGCATTGAGCGGAGAACCGGTCGAGCCGAGACAGCGTAATCGCGACAGATCACCGGCGGCGAGGTCGATTTCCGCCTTGGCGCAGTTGGCGAAGAACGCCGCGCCCGCACCGAAGAAGGTCGCTTTCGACTGCGCGACGAAGCGCCACAGCGTGGTCCAGTCCGGCTTCTCCCTGGCGCCGCCGGGACTGCCGTCGAAGATGCAGCAGGTGGTGCCATTGAGCAGGCCGCCGACCTGGCTGTTCCACATGATCCAGCCGGTCGAGCTGTACCAGTGATAGCGCTCGCCGAACGAGTTCTCGTGGTAGGAGCAGCCGAGATCGTTGTGCAGTCCCAGCAGCGCCAGCACCACGATGACGATGCCGCCATGGCCGTGCACGATCGGCTTCGGCAGGCCCGTGGTGCCGCTGGAATAGACGATCCAGAGCGGATGATCGAACGGCAGCCAGGCCGGTTCGAACGTGTCGATCGCCGCACTTGTCCTTGCAAGGATATCGGAGAGCAGGGCGTCCGGCGCTGCGGGCGCGACGGCCTCGCTGTGCAGGATGACGTGCTCGACCGTCGGCAGCGATCGCCGCAGCTCGGCGAGGACGTCTTTGCGATCGTGCAGTCGATCGGCATAGGTGACGGCGTCGCAGGCGATCAGCACTTTCGGCTCGATCTGCTTGAAACGGTCGATCACGGCGGGGGCCGCCATATCGGGCGCGCAGACGCTCCAGATCGCGCCGATGCTGGCGCTCGCCAGGAACGCGATGATGGTCTCGGGGATGTTGGGCAGGTAGGCAGCCACGCGATCGCCGGGCTTGATGCCTTTTTCTTTCAGATGCAGCGCGAGCGCTGCCGCCTTGCGCCGCAGCTCCGGCCAGCTCGTCTCTTTATGCTTGCCGTCCTCGCCGCTGCTGACAATCGCGGGCAGGCCGGCGGCGTCGGCCGCGTCCACATGACGGAACACCTGCCGGGCATAGTTGACCTGGGCGCCGGGAAACCAGACCGCGCCGGGCATCTTGCGCTCGGTGATGACGGCCTGGAACGGCGTCGGCGATTGCAGATCGTAATAGTCCCAGATGCTGCGCCAGAAGCCGTCGAGATCGCGCACCGACCATTGCCGCATGTCCTCGTAGCTGGCGAAGGTGAGGCCGCGCTGCTCGGCGAGCCAGGTGCGGTAGAGGGCGATCTGGGGAACGAAAGCTGCGGTCATTGCGTGTCGGCTTCAGTTGCGGGGAAGGGGAGTTTATCTGTTGCGGCGGAGCAGCAGAAGCCGCACTTCGCGCAGGCAGCGTTGACAGCAGTAGCGGGCTGCGTCCGCCAGGAACACGTTTGAGTGGCGTAACGCGACTGCTTCAACGGGTTCGTCGTTTCAACCTACCGCCCCACGTCTGCCCAGCGCCTTCCGAACACCGGCGGCTTGGTCTTCACCGCTTCCCAGCCAAAGAAATGATGCTTGCCGGACCAGGTGTGCACCACGCCGCTACAGATGCTGCACTTGTAGCTGCCGGAATGCGCTTCGGCGTGCTCTTCCCTCGTCGCGGTGTAGTTCATGCTGCAACCCGCGCAGGTGAATTCTTCAATCGTCCAGATGCTGTTGGCCATTGCACCGAAAGCGGTTTGGGGGATCTCAATGAAAGCGTAGGTGCACGGCTTTGCATCGGCGTAAACCCGCCGGCCGAAATCCGGTTAATCGTCGTTAGCCAAACCGCCTTCGCCCGGAGCGGGCCCTGTCGCCGACGGCATAGGCGTAGCGCCAATAGCCCGGTGCGGCGTTTCGCTTCAGCGAAAAGTGGATGCCGCGGTGAATTCCCGTGTGTGCGACAGGATCTCTGGGGCGGCGCGCCATGCTCTCGGAATGCCGAATGGCCCGATGCGTTCCTAATCGCCAGGCTCGGGCTGGACCGGTCGTCTTGACGCCGGATGCGCGGCTGGCAATAACGCTGGACCGAGCAAGTGCCGGAACCCGCGTCAATGCCGCAAGGAAAGCCGTGCCCGTGAAAAGTCTCCGTCAACTCCTGACGGGCGAGGACATCATCCAGCTCGTGATCCGGGTCGGCCTGCTCGGCCTGTTGATCATCTGGACCTTCCTGATCATCCGCCCCTTCGTGCCGATCCTTGCCTGGAGCGGCGTGCTCGCGGTCGCGTTCTACCCGGCCTTCAGCTGGGTCGCCAAGATCCTCGGCGGCCGGCCCAAGACCGCAGCGGCGATCCTGACCCTGATCACGCTCGGCATCGTCATTGGCCCTGCGACCTGGCTCGGCATCAGCGCAGTAGATGGCGTGCGCGAGCTGGCGCGCCAGCTCGGCACCGGCGACCTCGCGCTTCAGTCGGCGCCCGAGCGGCTCAAGTCGTGGCCGCTCATTGGCCCCTGGCTATTCGACCTCTGGGAGCAGACCTACAACAACATCCGCGCGGTGCTGCACGAGGTGGCGCCATATCTCCAGCCGTTGGCGGGACCGTTGCTTGGACTCGCGGGAGACGCCGGCGTCGGCACGCTGCAGTTCCTGGTCTCGGTGTTCGTGGCCGGCTTCCTGTTTCCGCACGGGCCGCGGCTGGTTGCGGCCGGCCGCGGCTTCCTGTTTCGCATCGTGCCCGAGCAGAGCGAGCATTTCCTGGGGCTCGCGGGCGCCACCATCCGCGCCGTGGCGCAGGGCGTGATCGGCGTCGCGATCGTGCAGGCGCTGCTGGCCGGAATCGGCTTCAAGCTCGCCGCCGTGCCGAGCGCAGGCCTGCTCGCCTTCATCGTGCTGCTGCTCTCGATCGTGCAGATCGGCGCCTTTCTGGTGCTGCTGCCGGTGATCATCTGGATCTGGACCGCCAAGGACGTTACCACGGCGCTGCTGCTCACCGTGTTTCTCGTCCTCGTCGGCTTCCTCGACACCATGTTGAAGCCGCTCGTCATGGGGCGCGGCCTGACCACGCCGACCATCGTGATCTTCGTCGGCGTGATCGGCGGCACGCTCGCCCACGGCATCGTCGGCCTGTTCATCGGGCCGATCATCCTGTCCGTGGCCTGGGAGATGATGATGGCCTGGATCAGGACGGAGGACCGGGCAGAGGCGGGGGCAGGGGCAGGGGAAAGAGCGGGGCAAAAGGCGGACGAGGCCTGATCTCGGGCCTCGAACGGCGCGATCGGCCTGCCGTAACCCGTCGGACCTGAGGGTCCAGCGGCCTGTGATCAAGCGGCGGGCTGAACTTGTCTATTCGACTAGACAAGTTACCATGGGTCCGATTCTGTTTTCGATTACGGCGGAAATGGCGAAGTCTTCCAAGCTGGTAGCCGCCAAGCGCGGCAAGGTATTGTTGGTCAGACGCCGGTCGGACGGGCTGTGGATGTTCCCGGGCGGCCGCAAGCGCGCGCGCGAGTCCGACAAGGACTGCCTGCGGCGGGAGATCAAGGAAGAGCTGCCCAAACTGAAGCTCGGCCGGATCAGCCTCTGGAAGGAAGTGACAGCCAGGAACAAGCGCTCCGGCCGCAAGATGAGCGATGCGATCTTCATCGCGAAGGGGACCAAAGGCAGGCTCGCGATCGGCGACAAGAACGAGCTCGACCGCGCCGCCTGGCAGAAGCCGCGCGGCATCCGCCTGACGCCGACCTCGCGCTATATCCGCGACCGCCTGTTTCCGAGGAAGCCCCGGCGGGCGTAAGCTACTCCTCGTCCTCCGACGGCTGCTGCGTCCGACCGGCGTGGGACCGCGAAGAATTGACACGGGCCTGCGGCGCGGATGCCCTCGCCATTTCGGTTTCGCGCTGCTCCTTGCGGGCCTTGCGTGCGCGCTTCATGGCCTGCTTGACCTGAGGGTTCGGCGAGTCCTCCGCGAAGAACAGCACCACCTCGCAGCTTGGACACTGCCTGGAATAGCCGTCCTGCAACCGTCCGGCGCGATCGCGGAATACGGTCTTGCAGCGCGTGCACTGAATCTGGACGAAACTCATCCGCGGTCGACAATGACTGATGGAAATGGATCGTCAGGTGATCCCAAATGTCTGAAGAAAGCTTGAATGCTTCCGGGACTTCACCGGCAGGTTTTTCCGCAGCCGGCACGAATGTGCTGGCCGTGTTCGCAAAACCTGGCCGGCCAAACATCATCTGCCCGTCGCGACAAGCTGAGATATCGGCGCTATTGCTTGGCGGCTATCGTGTCCAGGCAATGGTTGAGATAGACGGTGCGATCCCTCGGCAGCACCTTCTCGAGATCTGCCTTTAGCGCGCACTCGCGCTGCCGCATCTGCTCGGCCCGCCGCTTCTCGGCCGCTTCGCGATATTCGGGAGCAACCTTGTTGGGATCGACGAGGGCCTGCGAGCGGGCGGGAGCGGTCACGGCGAATGCGATGGCGGCGATGATAACGAGCTGTTTCAAATGAGCCTCCTTAAAAGGCTCATTCTAGCGCTCGGGCGGCGAGGGCTCAAACGGCAAGTTCGGTGAGACGACCGACAGCGCGGCCTGTCCGCGCAGGGTCGCTAGCGGCTGGTGGAGCCGGCTTCGACTACCTGAAGTTTGGCTAAGTGAAGTCCGTCACTTCGGGACGTGGTCGATCTTGTGCCCGAGATGCCCGGTGTCGTGATCGCGACGCAACTGGCTCAGCGACGTCTCGTTCAATTGTTGCAACACTTCATTGAGTTCAGTCGTATCCGGATAACCGGCGGCAAAACCCTTTCCGTAGATCTTGCGCAACGTGCCGACCAGCGTGTTGCCGTGCTTCTTGCTGATCGCGCCATCCTTGTCCCGGTGGCGACTATCCAGGCCGTGCTCCTTCATATGCTTCTCCCTGAGTGGCGTCTGCGCGCCGGGGGGCAGCGTGCTCCCAAACGAGTTGATTGGCAACGGCATGGCACGCGGGAGTGGAGGTCGGCTCGCGCTTCCATCTCTTGGCTGTGAAGCCGCGTCGGATTGCGGTTGGACGGTTGGCGTATCACATAGACCCGAGCGGTGCTTGATGGGAGCCGATACGATGCGCTCTGTTTTGGCCATGGGCCTCTTGATCCTGCTGTGCACGTCTGCAAGCGCCGCAACGGTGCATCACGCCCGTGCGGGCAATCCTGCGACACGCCATCCTGCGGCCGATCGTCCTCGCTCGGACGTGAATTCTCGCGCGCGCTTCGCGGTCCCCGGCTGGAGCGATGAAGCAACGGAGCGATGGCTCAATAGCGCCTCGTCCAACGTCGGCCGAGGCGGATAGTCACGGGGGTGTGAAAAGTTCAGCCGAGCCGTGTGAAGCAGCTCACAAGCGGTTGTCGAGACCGCTGCTAAGAAGGCCTCATTGCTTTACCGATTTATACTTCGAAAACGCCTCAGCGCAGCCACCAGGCGCTGGGGTTTTTCATGTCGATCGCCGCCACGGCCGGAGCACGCGAAGCGCGATCGGATGGGCGGGTGCTTTCTGAAAAGTGCTTAAGGCGGGGCGATTAAGCGGCTTCTTCCTCAAACGATGTGTAGATTTGGCCTGCGGGATCAACGATCTGAACGTCCCGGCACCCGTCCGCGATCAGTTCTCGGGCCTTCTTGAGGGCGGCGGCGAGGGATAGCCGCTTGAGACTGACGATGCCTGCCGTGTCGAAACCGTTGATTTCAAACATGCCGCTCCTCCGATTTTCTCGAATCCTACACTTTTCGGGGGAGTTGTCTGTAGCTTTGTAGCGGTTCCGGGCAGGCTGCTCCATTATCGAGACGCAAAGCATTCGCTTCGGAGAACCGGAACTTGACCTGAAAAACCCGGATCTTTCCTGCGCTCACGTGGGTGCAGGGCTACCTGCAACTCTATCGCATGGACCCCGTACTCGGCCGGGGTGAGCGGGCATGCCCGGCGGCCAGGCCGCTAACGTGGAATTAATCCGAAAAGCCCACAATTTTAGGCAGTTGTACGTGGGTGTTGCGTAGAGGAGGCGTCGCGAGGACGTTCCGGCGGCGGCATCCTTTTGCTCGCTCATTTGAGGTCAATGCAATGACCGCGACTTTCGAAACGCAAGGCCTCGTCGAACAACTCGACCCCGCAGCACTGGCAGCCGCAGTCGCGGCACACGAACCCGCAAGCTTGGACGCTCCAGAACCGATCAAGCGGTCCAGCCGGACGTCGGTCATGGCGCTATCGGTGTGTGCCCTCGCCATCAACGGCGCGGCGGCGATCTACACATGGCCGTCCGGCTTGCCATCGCTGAATCTGAGCAGCCTGGCTGATCTGCTACCGCGGCAAGAGGCTTCAGCGCCAAAGCCGGATCCGGTTGTCGCTGCCTTGAAGGATATTCAGTCGACCCAGCAGCAACACACGGCTTCGCTGCAGGAGAGCAACCAGGCATTGCAACAAAACGCGGCTGTGCTGCAGGCGGATTCGATGGTGCTGTTTTCGCTGCGACAGAGCATCACGGACGAACGGGTCGATGTGAAGAAGGTATCTTCGCAGCTGTCCACGCTGATTGCGAGGATCGAGTCGCTGCAAAATGCCATGATGTCGGACGTCACGTCCTCCGTTCGAAGAGCGCGTGCTCGCTATGGACTGTCCGCAGCGATGCGCAAACGGATGGCTCCGCAATCGAAATCTATGGGGCCCGTTTCGGTTGGAGGAGCTCCCTTGAGTGTGCCGGCTACAATCTCGGCCCCGGAAAGCTGAAGATAGGTCAGGCAAGTCATCTGGGACTATGTCCGCGCTCACTTGGCCGAGGGTTCGCGTTGACGGGCTGGCGGGCCGCTGCCGTAGGCACCCTGCATTTCCAGAAACGAATGACGCGACGCTAGTAGCGCGGGTAATAGCCCGGCGCGTACCTTGGATCGCCATACCTCTGAGATCGATAGTAGCCATAGCCCCGCGGCGGATCGTCAGGGATTGGCCTGGCGTAGACGCCGGGCGCCTTGTACGCGTTGGGATAGCAGCGGCCGTTGGAGTAGTTGAAGTCATATCCGTGCGGACAGCCGCCGTCTGGACTGCCGCGAAACTGGACCTGTTGGAGCGGGGCCGGCTGGGGAGCGGATACGCCAATTTGGAGGGCGAGGGCCGCACCGGCGATAGCTGCAAGCATGTCTATGTCCTCCGTGTAACTCCCCGATCAACCATATGGCTATTACGAGTAATGGTCGCTGAATTGGGCATTCATCAACCATTCACTTTTGGGTGCGGTTCACTCCGAACGGTTCGAAGATTACAAACCATGGTGTCGGCGAGGCGCTGATGAAGCGGAGGCGCAGAACCACCGAAGGGGCGACCGGCACCGCCACTCGGCATGTTAATGACGAAAGTCCGTCCGCCTGTTTTCTCATGTTCGCGGGCGGGGGCCGCCCTCGGGAGGAACCGCGGCGCGCGTCGCTCGTTCGCTAGGGTCTTGTGGCGTATCGGCCTGATGCGGGAAGGTGTCTTCGGCCTCGGGTTGTCCCTGAGGCTGCTTTTTTGCCTGAAGCCCGCCGGTCCATGTGCGCTGGCCTTAACCTAACTTTAGGAAACAATTGTACGGCGGCGCCACGTTGGATAGAACAAATCCTGTCAGCGTCAGTTGCGTCCGAAAGTCATGATTACGTACAAGCAGTACCATATCGAACGATTTGAGCACGGGCCCAAGCGCTGGGTTGCTCGCATCACGCGGACAGACGGCCAGAACATCCGCACGATTCTGCCGGCGTCTGAGCTCCCCTACCTCGATACGAAGCCGACAGCGTCCGCCGAGGAAGCTGAGGAGCTTGCCAAGGAAGGCATCGACTTCGGCGGCGTGGTCTAGGGTCTGTTGGGATTCAGGATTCTCATCGGGGCTTGGTTGTGATTCAAGCTTGGGATGGACCGATTCGTTTTGACTGACGCCCAATGGGCG
>NZ_JBEPQT010000017.1:0-139356 GCF_040547985.1 Bradyrhizobium sp. LB14.3 | reverse complement strand
CCAGGCCGCCAGGTCCAATCACCTTCAGCAACGGTCTCCAATACTTCCATGCCGTCGCAGCAGGATGGAGCCTCAGAGATATGTGCATGCCCTAGCGCAACAACGGGGAGAAGGAGAAAATCATCACACCGCCAGCAAATTCTGCAACGCGGCACCGTCGGGGACGCCGAGACCGCAACAGGGGTCCCAGCCCGGGCCGGCCTTGTACATGCCGTGCAGGTCGCCGGTGATGTCGTTGTTGCCGGCCGTGATGTCGCGGAACACGCCTTGCGCGTGCGAGGCGTAAATCAGCGGATTGATAAAGCCGACGGTCTTGCCGAATTTCTTCATCGTCGCCTCGTTGATGCGGGCGATCAATCCGGCCATCAGCGGCGCCACCGCGCTGGTGCCGCCGATCGTGGTGCCGACGCCATTGAGGAAGATCTGATAGCCGGTGGCGGGATCGGCATCGCCGGCGACGTCAGGGACGCCGCGTCCGCTCCGATGCGCCGGCGATTTCGGCACGTGCGCGTGGGCCTGATATTTCGGCTGCGCGAACATGACGCTGACGCCGCCACCGCCGGCACCGCCCTGCGGCCCGCCATTCCAGACCACCTCGTTGATGTGGCCGTTCGGCGCCTTGAGATTGGTGCCGCCGCAGGCGAGCGCGAAGGGACTCGAGGCCGGGAAGTCTGCGTGGGGCTTGCCGTCCCAATCCTGCCCCATGTCGGCCGAGCCGTTGTCGCCGGAGGCGACGCAAACGGTGACGCCCATCGCCGCGGCATCGCGGATCGCCTCGTTGAGGCCGTCGACGAATTGCTGCGAGCCCTCCTGGTCTTCCGGTCCGCCCCAGCTGATCGAGATTACCGAGGGTTTTCGCGCGGTGTCGTGGACGGCGGCCTTCACCGCATCGATGAAGCCGTTGGTGGTGTTGGGCGCAAAATAGACCACGATCTTGGCGCCCGGCGCGATCGCACCGGCGACCTCGATGTCGAGCACGACCTCGCCGTCGGCCTCGGAATGGCCGGGCTTGTTGGCGCCGCCGTCGACGCTCACGGGCGCGATCTTCGGCATCGGGATGCCCGCCTTCTTGAAGAAGGCGCGCAGGTCGGAGGTCTTGTAGCCGGCCCCCGTGGGATGACCCTTCTGATCGATGTCGTTGAGCTCGATGATGGCGATGCACTGGTCGGCGCCGGTCTCGCCGCCGGGGAAATTGTAGAGCCGGGCGATCTGCTCGACCGAGAAACTGCCGCCCTGTGCCGCCCTCGCGCTCGCGCCCTTGTTCGGCAACTTGCGCCGGAAATGCGGCTGCGCCACCGGCCGGTTGTCGAGCCCGTGCACGCCGACCACGATCCCCTCAAGCTCGGCCGGGATCTGCACGTTGCCCTTGCGCATGCGATAGGTCGCGCCGTCGTGCTTCACTTTGTTGAGCTTGACGCCGAAGGCCGCGCTCATCGCCTTCACCGTGCCGGTCAGCTTTACCGTACGAGACGCCAGATGCACGCTCTTGACGTTGAGATCGTGATGGTGCGCGAAATCGTCGATCTTGGCGACATCGGCGGGGTCGGCTCCCATCTCTGCACCGAACTCGGCACGCGAGAGATATTTTCGCTCGCGCGGCGGTTGCGCACCCAACGCCATCACCTGCTCGTCGTCCGAGCGCTTGGCACGCAGGCGGACGCTGACCTCGATTTCCTGCTTGGGATCGGCCGCACCGACGTGCTTGGCGCCCTTCGGCAACTTCCGTGCGCTGTTCTCCAACGCGACACGCTTGGTCAGGCTTGCCATGACTTCCTCCGTTTGTGATGGAAGGCGGATTGTCGCACCTCAACTATAGGTGTAATCTCAAGGTCGGATTGGTTCAGGTATTGAGCAATATTTTTTCAAAAGACCTCTTGTTTGTCAGGGCAGAACCTCGACAGCCTTACATCGGCGCTGAATCGGTCAGCGGTCACGACCCTTTGACGCTAAGGAGTACGATTTAAGATTGCAGGCACCGGGTCACCGGGCTCGCGACAGAAGACGTTTGTCAAAAATCAATTGGCGGAGACAATGCGACGCTGGCTGACCGTAAATGGGTTGAGCGAAATCTTGGTTTCGATCCGATCACGACGCCGCCGCCGCGCGAGACCTTCACGATCAAACGCGTGGCGGATGCCGCGGTGAAGAAGACAGCGAACGAACATCGACGTCTGGCGCCAGATCATCACCGAAGTGCAGCCGACGCTCGTCATCACGACAGGCGCGGCCGGCGGCATCGGCAAGGAATTCGAGGTCGGCGACGTCGTCGTCTCACCGATCGTGCGTTTCGACTGCCTGTCGAAGTTCAAGAAGCAGCCCTTCGCGCAGGAGCACTTTTCCAGCAGGTCCGCCGTGACGACTTCTTCGGCTTCGACACCTCGGACGACCACTTCCATCTCCAGGGGATCGGCGACGTCTCCGACCCGCAGATCAAGGCCGAGGCACCTTGAAGCAGCAGGAGCAGGTCGCCGCCCAGATCTACAAGGGTTTTGGTCGATGGAGCACGGTCTGTAGCGGGATCACCTGCTGGGCCAGTATCGCGGCGCAGCCTTGAGCCGCTGCAGTCGGATTACGTCGTAGAAGCCCCTCATGGTGAGGAGCGCGAAGCGCGTCTCGAACCATGAAGGCCCCGCCGCTAGCTTCGGGCCTCTATCCTTCGAGACGCTTGCTACGCAAGCTCCTCAGGATGAGGGCGAGGGTTCCTATGACGCGGTCAGAGTCAGTCGGCCTCCCTTGCCGAACGAGCCTCCTGTGTCTACCTCTCGCGGGTGGTTTCGCGAGAGGTACTCCCATGCTGGATGCCGCCGTAAAGGCGCTGTCGCAAATGATGTCGCCGGCGATGCGCTCGATCCTGTGGCGGTCGATCGGCGTCGCGCTGGTGCTGATCATCGTACTCGCGATCGGCTTGCAGCGGCTGCTGAGCTGGTTTGCGACCTATGGCGAGGTCTGGCTGGAAGGCCTGCTCGGTCCGGGCTGGCACTCATCGCTCGAGGTACTGTCCTGGATCGTCTCGATCGCTGCCGGCCTCGGCGTTGTGTTCGGCGGCCTATTCCTGATGCCCGCGATCACCTCGCTGGTGGCGAGCCTGTTCGTCGACGACGTCGCCGACATCATCGAGCGCGAGCACTATCCGGCCGAGCGGCCGGGTTCGGCGCTGCCGTTCAGCCAGGCGATCTACGAGGGCGTCAAGACCGCACTGCTGACGATCCTTGTCTATCTGATCGCGTTGCCGCTGGTGCTTTTCGCCGGCGCCGGTTTCCTGGTCTTCTTCCTCGCCGCCGCCTGGCTGCTCGGCCGCGAATATTTCGAGCTCGCCGCGATGCGCTTCCGCTCGCCGGAGGAAGCCAAGGCGATGCGGCGCGACAACGCCGCCACCATCTTCACCGCAGGCCTGTTCATCGCGGCCTTCGTCTCGATCCCGATCGTCAATCTGGCGACGCCGATCTTCGGCATGGCCTTCATGGTCCACATGCACAAGCGGCTATCAGGCCCGCGGCCCGAGCTGATCGAGCCGGCGCGGCAGATGCGGTGACGGGACGCTCCCTCTCCCGCTTGCGGGAGAGGGTCGGGGAGAGGGTGTCTCCGCAATGGGACAATCCCCCAGAGGAGAGAAGGAATGGATTTGCTCGCGGACGCGCAGCCACGTCCCCATCAGCGCCACGCCGATCTCGGCACCGCCAAGCCGCATGAGCTGGGTATAGGCGGCAAACGCTGCCGCTGATCATCACGCTGCTGTCCAATTCCGATCCGAGCCGCGCCACCTTCGAGCGCATTGCGCCGGCGACCGGCGCGCAGGTCGCGCTGCTGCCGCCGGACAACGCAACCGGTAATTCCACCAAAGTTCATAGTCGGCAGGATCGATCTGGATCAGGAGATCGCCGGCCTTGACGCGCTGGAAGTCGGTGACCCCGACCGTCAGCACTTCGCCGGAGACGCGGCTCGCAAGCCGCGTCAGCTCGGCGCGCACATAGGCGTCGTTGGTGGTCTGGACCACTGCGTTGCCGACCCATTCGTCGAAGCGCTGCGTTGCCAGCGCGACGAAGCCGAGTGCGACGATCACCGCGAACAGCGGGATCGCGAGCCGGCTCCACAGCGAACTCGCCGGTGGTTGCGTGGGCTTGGGTGGTGGGGTCGGTGCCGCGGCGGCAGGCGATGACGGTGCGATCTGGCCTTGCTGACTCACGACTTCACCCCAAACCGCCCTATGACCGCGTAATTCTCGCTCAGACCGTCTTTTCCGGCCATCGGCAGAGATCGTTGATCAGGCACACCTCGCAGCGCGGCTTGCGCGCGAGGCAAGTATAGCGGCCGTGCAGGATCAGCCAATGATGGGCGTGGAGCATGAATTCGGCCGGGATCAGCTTTTCGAGACCAAGCTCAACCTCCAGCGGCGTCTTGCCGGGCGCAAGTTCCGTCCGATTACCGACGCGGAAGACATGCGTATCGACCGCCATGGTGTGCTCGCCGAAGGCCATGTTGAGCACGACGTTGGCAGTTTTCCGCCCGGCTCCCGGCAGCGACTCGATCTCGGCCCGCGTGCACGGCACCTCGCCGCCGAACTCGCTGAGCACCTTTGCCGACAGCGCGATGACGTTCCTGGCCTTGGTGCGGTAGAGACCGATGGTCTTGATGTACTCGCGCAGGCGTTCTTCGCCGAGATCGAGCATCTTCTGCGGCGTGTCGGCGATCTCGAACAATGCACGCGTTGCCTTGTTGACGCCGGCATCGGTTGCCTGCGCCGACAGCACCACTGCGACCAGCAGCGTGAACGGATTGACGTGCTCGAGCTCGCCTTTCGGCTCCGGGTTGGCTTTGCGGAAACGGCTGAAAACCTCGTGGACCTCAGCCGGCGTCCAGGGTTTTGTCGCCTTGAGCGACTCTTTTGCGGGGGCCTTTGGCTTCGCGACGACCGCTTTCGCCTTTTTCTTCGGCACGGGCGCTTTGCGCGGGGCCGGCTTGCGGGTGATTTTCGCCATGATCGGGATATACTGAGGGACGATGAGCACAGGCAACGAAATTGAGCGCGAACGATCTGAAAGCGAGGCCGAGCCTCAGATCTTTTCCGCGCGGCTGACGCCACACCGCTCGCTGAACCGCACCGGCTTCCTTGCCGTGATGCTGTTTCTGAGCGCTGTCAGCTTCGTCACCGGCCTCGCCTTCCTGATGATGGGCGCGTGGCCGGTGTTTGGCTTCTTCGGCTTGGACGTGCTGGTGATCTGGTGGGCCTTCAAGGCCAATTTCCGCGCGGCGCGGGCCAGCGAGGAGATCGTGGTCACGCCATCTGAATTGCGCGTGCGGCGCGTCAGCCAACGCGGCCAGGTCCTCGAGTGGACGTTCAATCCGCTCTGGGTCCGGCTCGACATGGAAATCGACGAGGATTTTGGCATCGAGCATCTCTATCTGATCTCGCGAGGCCACCAGATCCAGATCGCCCGATTCCTGGGGCCGGACGAGAAGGCAAGCTTTTACAAAGGCTTGGTTGAGGCATTAAATGCCGCCAAGCGCGGCCCGACCTACAATCCGGTCACCTGATTTGCGGATCGGAAATCGGGTGGTTTCGCACCCCGCGCGCTCCTACATTTGTGGTCATGATGACACTCGCGATACATGACCAACGCCTGGCCGGGCCGGGCTCCCAGAACGCCGCGATGCGCGACTATGATTCCGTGCGCCGGGCGATCGCCTTCATCTCCGAAAATTGGCGCGCACAGCCGACCATCGAGGCGATGGCGGATGCGGCCGGCGTCACGCCGGACGAGCTGCACCATTTGTTCCGCCGCTGGGCCTCGATCACGCCGAAGGCTTTTATGCAGGCGCTCACCCTCGATCATGCCAAGGGCCTGCTGCGCGATTCCGCGAGCATCCTCGACGCGGCGCTCGATTCGGGGCTGTCGGGTCCGGGCCGGCTGCACGATCTCTTCGTCACCCATGAGGCGATGTCGCCGGGCGAATGGAAGAACGGCGGCGCGGGGCTCATCTTGCGCTACGGTTTCCATCACTCGCCGTTCGGCACCGCGATCGTGATCGCGACCGACCGCGGCCTCTCCGGCCTCGCCTTCGCCGATCACGGCGAAGAGAAGGTCGCGCTCGCCGATATGACCCGGCGCTGGCGGAACGCGACCTATGTCGAGGATCACGAAGGCACCGCGCCGCTGGCGCAGCGCATCTTCGACACAAAACTGTGGCGGCCGGACCAGCCGCTGCGCGTGGTGATGATCGGCACCGATTTCGAGGTAAGGGTGTGGGAGACGCTGCTGAAAATCCCGATGGGCCGCGCGGTGTCTTATTCGGACATCGCCTGCAACATCAACAGCCCCAAGGCCTCACGCGCCGTTGGTGCTGCGGTCGGCAAGAACCCCGTCTCCTTCGTCGTGCCCTGCCACCGCGCGCTCGGCAAGAGCGGCACGCTCACCGGCTACCACTGGGGCATCACCCGCAAGCAGGCGATGCTAGGCTGGGAAGCCGGGCAGTTGGGGATGCAGTAGATTTCGTAGAGTGGGCAAAGGCGCGCTCTTCGCGCGCGATGCCCACCATCGTTCCGCAATCGCTGATGCACGGTGGGCACGCTACGCTTTGCCCCACCCTACGGTGCCGGTGCTACCCCGCCAGATCCAGCTTGGACGCCACGGTCGAATCTGCATTGAGCCGATAGATGATCGGCACACCCGTCGCGAGCTCGCGCTTCAAAATGCCTTCGGGCGAAAGCTTTTCCAGCACCATGATGAGCGCGCGCAGCGAATTGCCGTGAGCGGCAACCAAAGTGCGCTTGCCGTTGAGCACACCGGGCAGAATCTCCTGCACGTAGTAAGGCAGCGCACGCGCGAGGGTGTCCTTCAGGCTTTCGCCACCGGGCGGCGGCACGTCGTAGGAGCGGCGCCAGATCAGCACCTGGTCCTCGCCCCACTTCTTGCGCGCGTCGTCCTTGTTGAGGCCGGAGAGATCGCCATAGTCGCGCTCGTTCAGCGCGAGGTCCTTCGCCGTCGGCAGGCCCTTCTGGTCGAGCTCGCCGAGAATGAGATCGAGCGTGTGCTGTGCGCGCGTCAACACCGAGGTGTAAGCGACATCGAACACGAGGCCCTGCGCTTTCAGCTTGCGGCCGGCTTCGGTTGCCTCCTTCACGCCGAGCTCGGTGAGGTCGGGATCCTTCCAGCCCGTGAACAGGTTCTTCAGATTCCATTCGCTCTGGCCGTGCCGCACCAGCACGAGAAGACGTTCGCTCATTGACTGCTTTCCGTTCCGGTTATTGTTTTGAGCATGATCTTATCGGAAAAACCGCTCCGCACTTTTCCGGATCATGCTCTCGTTCGTTCAGATGTCAGACAGGCCGAGCACGTCGGCCATGGAGTAGTGCCCCGGCTTCTTGCCGTGTGCCCAGAGCGCCGCCTTCAGCGCGCCGTGGGCGAACAGCATGCGATCCTCGGCGTGATGCGACAGCGTCAGACGTTCGAACGGGCCGAGGAAGCTCACGCTGTGATCGCCGGCTGCGGTGCCGCCGCGCAACGACGCAAAACCGATGTCGCCGGGCCGGCGCGCACCGGTGATGCCGTCGCGGCCCCGGTCTGCATGCTCGTCGAGCGCGACGCCGCGGCCGGCTGCAGCGGCCTGGCCCAGCATCAGCGCCGTGCCCGAGGGCGCATCGATCTTCATGCGGTGGTGGGTTTCGACGATCTCGATATCGAAGTTCTCGTCGAGCGCCTTGGCGACGCGCTTGACCACGGCGGCGAGCAGATTGACGCCCAGGCTCATATTGCCGGACTGCACCACGACGGCGCGGTTGGTGACGCTCTTGATCACGGCATTGTCGGAGCCGGAAAGACCCGTCGTGCCGACGACGTGGACGAGGCCGCGCTCGGCGGCAATGGCGACATTGGCGATGGTCGCAGCCGGGACGGTGAAATCCAGAATGCCGTCGGCATCCTTCGACATCGCCCAGAGATCGGCGGAGATTTTTATGCCGTTGGCCGGCAGGCCGGCGAGCACGCCGGCATCCTTGCCGAGCAGCTCCGAGCCCGGCGCCTCCAGCGCTCCGGCCAGCACCGCGCCTTTGCTCTCGGCAATCGCCCGCGTCAGCGCCCGGCCCATCCGGCCGCCGGCTCCAGCAACAATCAAGCGCATGTCGGACATGGTGTGATCCTCTCACGGCCGTTGTAGCGGCGGGATGCAGTTCCGGCAACCGAGGGGAGATCACGGGCGCAGGCGCGCCCCTACCTTCCCCTGGAGGGCAATTTGCTTGCGGCCATCCTTCGAGACGCCCGCCTACGGCGGGCCCTCAGGATGAGGTCGGAATACGTGGCAACAAATTCCACGGGGGCCGGTGCTGCTTAGCCTCATCCTGAGGAGACCGCAAAGCGGTCGTCTCGAAGGACGAAGCGCGCACGCAGACCGCGCCAGGACGCCATATGCCATAGCCCTTCCCGGAAGGGAGGGCGAGACGGGATCGCGCTCAACCGTCTGACGGCTGCGGGCCGTCATGGCCCTCGATGATGATGAGATCGGCTATGGAGTGCGGCTGGCGCACCTTGATGTTGGCCTGGTATTCCGGCGAGTTGTAACAGGCGATCGCGGTCTCGTAGTCCGGGAATTCAATCACGACGTTGCGGGTGCGGCTGGCGCCTTCGACGGTGGTGAACTTGCCGCCGCGAACGGCGAAGCGGCCACCCCATTTCTTGAAGATCGGACCGTTGGCGACGGCGTAGGGCTTGTAGCCCTCGTCATTGCTCACATCGACGCGTCCGATCCAGTAGCCCTTTGCCATTGTTCTTCTCCCTTTGTTGATGGTCTCTATTTGAGCATGATCTGATCGGAAACCGCTGCACACTTTTTCGGATCATGCTCCGAGCGCCTGCGCGATCTCGGCCTGGATGGCTTCTGCAACCGCCTTGGGATCGGTGGCTTCCACCACCGGCCGTCCGACGACGAGATAGTCCGCACCGGCCGCTATCGCGCGTCCCGGCGTCATGATGCGCTTCTGGTCGCCGGTCGCCGCGCCCGCCGGACGGATGCCGGGGGTGACGAGCCTCATCTGGTGGCCGACGATTTTGCGCAGGCTACCAACTTCCTCGGGCGACGACACCAGCCCGTCGACGCCGAGCACCTGCGCCTGATGCGCACGCGCTTCGACCAACTCGGAGACGCCGAGCCGGAAGCCTGCCGCATGCAGATCGTCCTCGTTGTAGGAGGTCAGCACCGTGACGGCGAGGATCTTCAGGTTGGAACTGCCGCGGCCTTCGACGGCGCCCTTCATCGTCTGCGGATAGGCGTGCACGGTGAGGAAGGTCGCCCCCAGCCTGGTGATGCTTTCGACGCCCTGCGTCACGGTGTTGCCGATGTCGTGCAGCTTGAGATCGAGAAAGACCTTCTTGCCCTTGTCGGCGAGCTTGCCGACCAGCGGCAAGCCGCCGGCATAAGCGAGCCGATAACCGATCTTGTAGAAGGTGACGCTGTCGCCGAGCCGGTTGACCATCGCTTCCGCGGCATCAACGCTGGGCAGGTCAAGCGCGACGATCAGGCGGTCTTTCGGGGCGATCTCGGCTGGCGTCATGTCACCTCACATCATGCGTTGGGAAAAATCGATCAACTGCCGCACCAGCTCCTTCAACGCGGCGATATCGCCCTCGTGCTTCAGCCTGTCCATATCGTCATAGGCCTGATCGGCAAAGGCGAGCGTGAGCTGGTTGGCAATCACATTGGCGTGGCAGGAGGTCAGGATCAGCCGCAGCGCCTGCAGCGCGCGCGCGGCACCGAGCCGGCTCTGCGAGGCACCGGCGAGCGCGAAGGCGCGATTGCGGAACACGTCGCCGCGCGCCTCGTGCAATTCATGCACGCGGCTGACCCAGTCGATCGCGTTCTTCAGCAGCGGCGGCACCGAGGCATTGTATTCGGGCGAGACGATCAGCACGCCATGATGCGCGCCGATCATGCGCTTGAGATTGATCGCGTGCCTGGGCAAACCGGACTTGGCCTGAAGATCGCCGTCATAGATCGGCAACGGAAAATCGGCGAGCGAGATGCGCGTGATCTCGACACCGGCCTGGACGAATTCATAGGCGGCGACCGCCGCCAGCTTCGCATTGTGCGAGCCGGTGCGCAGCGAGCCGGGAATGATCAGGATTTTGGGTGCGGACATCCGCTTCCATGCGTTCGGCGAAACGAGCCCGCCACGCAAAGAGGAATGCCGGCGGAATTAGTCCTTGCGATACACCCAGACGCGGGCCGGCGGAAGGTTCATCCAGATCCGCTCCGAGGCCTCTGTGGACACGCCGGGCAGCGATTTCGGAATCGGCGGCACCACCGCATAGGTGAACTGCACGAAGGGCGCACCGGGCGCCAGCGCCGTGAAGGCATCGCGGATAAGCCGCAGCCGCGTCAGCATCGGTTTTGTGACCAGCGGCAGGCCCGACACCACCGCGGAGGCCGGCGCACTCAAGACGTTCCAGAGCGTGTCACGCAGGCGATAGGCATCGCCCTGCACCACCTTGGCCTGCGGATAGCGGTCGCGCAGCAGGGCGCAGAAGCCGGGATTGTATTCGACCAGAACGAGACGCTTTTGATCGACGCCGCGCTCGACCAAGGCCGAGGTAATGGCACCCGTGCCGGGTCCGAGCTCGACCACCGGCGCGTCCGAATTGACGTCGACGTAATGGGCCATGGTCCGGGCCAGCAGCTTGCCCGACGGCATCACCGCGCCCATGTGGAGGGGCTTTTCAATCCATGACCGGAGAAAACGCACCTCGTCATCGAGACGGGGCTTCTTCAACGCACGCGCGGACGATGGCAATGGCATGTCGGGACCGGACGGGACCGCGTGACCGCGGCGTGTCAGAAAATGGTCACAAAGAGGTATAGGCCGAAGGCGGTACGGTCAAGCCGGGTCAATTCGCCCGATTACCGAAGAAGTCCTTGACCTTGGTGAAGAAGCCCTCGGATTCCGGTTGGGTGTTGCCGGAGGAAAGCTTTTCGAATTCGGCCAGCAATTCCTGCTGCTTCTTGGTGAGATTTTGCGGAGTCTCGACCACGACCTGAACATACATGTCGCCCATCTGGCGCGAGCGCAGCACCGGCATGCCTTTTGATGCAATGCGGAATCGGCGGCTGGACTGGGTGCCGGCGGGGACCTTCACCTTGGTCTTGCCTTTCTCGATGGTCGGCACCTCGAATTCGCCGCCAAGCGCGGCCGTCACCATCGAGATCGGCACACGACAATGCAGATCGGCGCCGTCGCGCTGGAAGAACTGGTGCTGGGACAGCGACAGGAAGATGTAGAGGTCGCCGGGCGGGCCGCCGCGGACCCCGGCCTCGCCCTCGCCGGCGAGCCTGATCCTGGTGCCGTCCTCGACGCCCGGAGGAATGTTGACCGACAGATTCCGCTCGCGGGTGACGCGCCCCTGACCCGAGCAGGACGGGCAGGCGTCCTCGATCATCTGGCCGCGGCCCTGGCACCCCGGACAGGTCCGCTCCAGCGTGAAGAAGCCCTGCGACTGCCGTACGCGTCCGGCGCCGCCGCAGGTCGAGCAGGTCTTCGGCTTGGTGCCGGCCTTGGCGCCGATGCCCGAACAGGCCTCGCAGGTGACCGAGACCGGGATCTCGATCTGCGCGGTCTTGCCGCCAAAAGCTTCCTCGAGCGTGATTTCCATGTTGTAGCGCAGGTCGGCGCCGCGCTCGCGGCCGCCGCGGCCACCGCCGCGCTGTCCGGCCATGCCGAACAAATCTTCGAAAATGTCGGAGAAGGAGGAGGCGAATCCCGCGCCGAAACCGGCGGCGCCGCCGCCGCCCTGCTCGAAGGCGGCATGACCGTAACGGTCATAGGCTGCGCGCTTGTCCTTATCTTTCAGGACCTCGTAGGCCTCGTTGATTTCCTTGAACTTGACTTCGCTGGTGTTGTCCCCGGGATTGCGGTCGGGGTGAAACTTCATCGCCAGCTTGCGGAACGACGATTTCAGGACGGAATCGTCGGCACCGCGTTCGACTTCGAGGGTTTCGTAGTAGCAGCGCTTGGTGGACGTGGACATGATGAGCTCGGTCTATCCAATCGCGATTCAAATCGGAGCGAAACGACGTCGCCACGCGACGATATAAGCGCTCCTCCGCCTTACGGCAGAGGGCAGCATGGCGACATTCAGCATAGCGGCTGGGAATTGATCGATCGTAACGGGGCCGATTTTAACAGAGTCTTGGCCCGCCCGGCCCGGCACGATGGCCTCCCCCGCAAGGGAGGAGGCCGTTGGCGCGTGTGGGGTCCAAGTCGTCCGCATCATCACCCTCGCGGGGTTCAGGCGGACTTCTTGTTGTTCTTGTCGTCGTCGACTTCGGTGAATTCCGCGTCGACGACGTCGTCCTTGGCCGCATCCTTCTTGGCGTCGGCCTCGGCCTGCTGCGTGTAAATGGCCTCGCCGAGCTTCATCGAAGCCTGGGCCAGCGTTTGGGTCTTGGCCTTGATCGCTTCGGCATCGTCGCCCTTCAGCGCTTCCTTGAGGTCGCTGACGGCATCCTCGATGGAACGGCGCTCGGTCTCTGCGATCTTCGAACCGTGCTCGGCCAGCGCCTTCTCGGTCGAATGCACCAGTCCGTCCGCATCGTTCTTGGCCATGACGGCCTCGCGGCGCTTCTTGTCGGCCTCGGCATTGGCCTCGGCGTCCTTGACCATCTTCTCGATGTCGGCTTCCGACAGACCGCCGGAAGCCTGGATGCGAATCTGCTGCTCCTTGGAAGTCGCCTTGTCCTTCGCCGACACGTTGACGATGCCGTTGGCGTCGATGTCGAAGGTCACTTCGATCTGCGGCATGCCGCGCGGGGCCGGCGGAATGCCCATCAGGTCGAACTGGCCGAGCATCTTGTTGTCGGCCGCCATTTCACGCTCGCCCTGGAAGACGCGGATCGTAACCGCGTTCTGGCTGTCCTCGGCGGTCGAGAACACCTGGCTCTTCTTGGTCGGGATCGTGGTGTTACGGTCGATGATGCGGGTGAACACGCCGCCCAGCGTCTCGATGCCCAGCGACAACGGGGTCACGTCGAGCAGCAGCACGTCCTTGACGTCGCCCTGAAGCACGCCGGCCTGGATCGCGGCGCCGATCGCCACGACTTCATCCGGGTTGACGCCCTTGTGCGGCTCCTTGCCGAACAGCTGCTTCACGACTTCCTGGACCTTCGGCATGCGCGACATGCCACCGACCAGCACCACTTCGCCGATCTCGGCGGCGGTGAGGCCGGCATCCTTCAGCGCCTTGCGGCAGGGCTCGACGGTCTTCTGGACGAGGTCGTCAACCAGCGCTTCGAACTTGGCACGGGTGAGCCTCATCGTCAGATGCTTCGGGCCGGTCTGGTCCGCGGTGATGAAGGGCAGGTTGATCTCGGTCTGCGTCGTCGACGACAGCTCGATCTTGGCCTTTTCAGCGGCTTCCTTCAGGCGCTGCAACGCGAGCTTGTCGTTGCGCAGGTTGATGCCCTGCTCCTTCTGGAACTCGTCAGCGAGATAGCCGACCAGGCGCATGTCGAAGTCTTCGCCGCCGAGGAAGGTGTCGCCGTTGGTCGACTTCACCTCGAACACGCCGTCGCCGATTTCGAGAATCGAGACGTCGAACGTGCCGCCGCCGAGGTCGTACACGGCGATCGTACCGGCCTTGGTCTTGTCCAGACCATAAGCGAGCGCAGCCGCGGTCGGCTCGTTGATGATGCGCAGCACTTCAAGGCCCGCGATCTTGCCGGCGTCCTTGGTCGCTTGGCGCTGGGCGTCGTTGAAGTAGGCGGGAACGGTGATGACGGCCTGGTCGACCTTCTGGCCGAGATGAGCTTCCGCGGTCTCCTTCATCTTCTGCAAGATGAAGGCAGAGACCTGCGAGGGCGAGTAGGTCTGGCCGTCGGCCTCGACCCAGGCGTCGCCGTTGGAAGCCTTCACGATCTTGTACGGAACGAGCTTCTTGTCCTTCTCGACCATCGGGTCGTCGTAGCGGCGGCCGATCAGGCGCTTCACTGCGAAGAAGGTGCGCTCGGGATTGGTGACGGCCTGGCGCTTGGCAGGCTGGCCGACGAGGCGCTCACCGTCGTCGGTCACGGCGACGATCGAAGGCGTCGTGCGCATGCCTTCGGAATTCTCGATGACTTTGGCGTTCTTGCCATCCATTACGGCGACGCACGAATTCGTGGTACCGAGGTCGATCCCGATGACCTTTCCCATGGTCCTGATATCCTTGTTTTTGCGGCAGGCTGGCTGGGCCCAGAAGGCACCCGAACCGAAACCCCCTAAGATCAAACATTCGCGATATTGCGATGGTTGACGCTCATATAGGAGGGGGGGAGGGGCCCGCAAGGAGAGAACGCAAGTTTCGGCCGTGAAAACATCGGGTTTGAGAGCATCATATCCGGGCTGAACCGCCCTTGCGGGTGAGGAATTATTAACAGGTTCAGATATCAGCCAGCCCCCGCCGCCATGATCCGCGCGCCCTGTTACCGGGGAGGCAAACCCGCTAAAAGGCGGTCGCCGGAGAGCCGCCATCGAGGCTGCGCCGCGCGACAAAGCGGCCCGGTGGCCGACCATCGAACGGCCTCAATGTGAACCAATCAGAGTGCCCATGAAGCTGACCCGCCCCCTCGCTGCGCTCGCCCTCCTCGTCGCCTCCGCACTTCCGGCTCTGGCTGCCGACGCCGTTTTCCCGCCTGGCTTGCGCCTCGGCATGGTGCCGTTGGTCGGCCTCAGCACGGCCAAGACGTTTCCGGGCTTCCAGAGCGAGGACGGCAACGTCAAGGTGCTGATCACCGAGCTGCCGCCGGCGGCTTATGGCGAGGTCGTGAGCGCCTTCAATTCCAATCCGGCCGGAACCAACGGCGTCAAGCAGGACAAGATCGAGACGCCTGCGGGCCTGGCCTATTTCACCACCGAGAGCGGCAAGGCCGGCGAAACCCCCGTGAGGCGCTATTCGATGATCGTGCCGGGCGCCGGCTTCTCCGGCTATATCGCGGTGCAGATTCCGGAGAATGCGATCAAGATCTACACCGACGAGGCGGTGCGGCAGATGTTTGCGAGCGTCGCCACCCGCAAGCAGGTCTCGGCCGACGAGCAGCTCGCGCTGATGCCGTTCAAGATCACCGATCTCGCCGAATTCAAGGACGTCCGCACGCTGGCGCCGGGCTCGAGCATCATCTTGGCCGACGGCGACGAGGGCACAGGCTATGAATCGAAGCCGTTCATGATCCTCGGCGTGATCGGCGCCACCCCGCAGCAGGCCGACGACCGCGCCCGCTTCGCCCAGGAGGCGGCGCTGCAGATTCCTGGCGTGCGCGAGTCGCGCATCACCATGTCCGAGCCGCTTCGCATCAACGGCCAGCAGGGTTTCGAGACCCGGATCGACGGTATCAGCGGCAAGGACAAGACGGCGGTGACCGTGGTGCAGTGGATCCGCTTCAGCAGCGCTGGCGCTTCGCTGCGCATCATCGCCAGCGCCCCGCGCGACCAGTGGCCGGCCGCCTTCACCCGCTTCCGCGCGGTACGCGACGGCATCCAGCCGAAAGGCTGAAAGGCCCATGCGCTGACCACATCCGGCTGCATTTTCGGGCTTCTGTTCGTACACGAGCGGAACTAGGCTCTCCTCCGTTCAATCTGGAGGGAGGCGGACCATGCTGGATCGGCGAAACATCTTGACGGCGCTTGCAACGACGGCGCTCGCGACCCTCGTGCCAAGCGCGCTCTTAGCAGCGGCATCGATCAAGCCGGACGATGCATCCGCGCTGCTCGTGATCGACGTGCAGAACTGCTTCCTGCCCGGCGGCAGCCTCGCCGTAAAGGAAGGCGAGCAGGTGGTGCCGGTCATCAACAAGATGGCCAAAGCGTTTTCGAACGTGGTGATGACACAGGACTGGCACACGCAAGGCCATGTTTCGTTTGCGTCGGCACACTCCGGCAAGAAGCCGTTCGAGACCGTCGATCTTCCCTACGGCAAGCAGGTGCTGTGGCCCGACCATTGCGTGCAGGGCACCGATGGCGCCGCGCTATCGAAGGACCTTGCGATCCCGCACGCCGAACTCATCATCCGCAAGGGCTTTCACAAGGACGTCGACAGCTATTCGGCCTTCCTCGAAGCCGACGGCAAGACCTCGACCGGCCTTGCCGGCTATCTGAAGGCGCGCAAGATCAAGCGCCTCTTCGTCGCGGGGCTGGCGACGGATTTCTGCGTCGCCTGGACCGCGCTCGACGCCCGCAAGGCGGGCTTCGAGGTCTATGTGGTGGAAGACGCCTGCCGCGGCATCGACAATCAGGGTTCGCTCGCAAAAGCCTGGGCCGACATGGCCAAGGCCGGCGTGAAGCGGATTCAGTCTGCGGATATCGCGCCGAGCGCGTAGGCGACGCCAAGAGCTGCAAGACCGTCATCCCGAGGAGCGCGCTTCTCCGCGCGCGTCTCCTCAACATGGGGATTGAGAGCTAAACCGGCTCGTTGCTGTTGGCGGCGGGCGCGGCCTTCGCGCCGCCCTTGGCGACACCTACCAAAGCGGGGCGCAGCACGCGCTCGCCGATGGTATAGCCGGCCTGCATCACCTGCACGACGGTGCCGGCGGGCACCGACGCATCGGGAACCTCAAACATCGCCTGCTGGAAGTTCGGGTCGAACTTCTGCCCCGAGGGGTCGAACTTCTTCACGCCGTGTTTTTCCAGCGCGTTGAGCAGCGAGCGCTCGGTCAGCTCGACGCCCTCGATCAGCGAAGCCAGGCCGGGATCGGCCGCCGCACGGGCATCGGCCGGAACGGCATCGAGCGCGCGCTGGAGGTTGTCGGCGATATCGAGCACGTCACGGGCAAAGCCGGTGACGCCGTAGAGCTTGGAGTCAGCGACCTCCTTGGCGGTGCGCTTGCGCAAATTTTCCATCTCGGCCAGCGTCCGCAGCATGCGGTCGCGCGCCTCGGCGGCTTCCTTCTGCAAAAGCTCGACCGAGCCGGGCTCGGGATCATCCGGCATGATGTAGGGTTTTGACACCACGGGCTCGGGCGTCGCAGCGGCCGCGTCTTCGGGTTGCCGGTCTCGATCGGTCATCGGCTCTCTTCTCAAACGTCTCAGGGATTTTCTCGCCCGGATATCGTGCTTCGGGCGGCGAAAATCAAGCGCCCGTGATCGGCCCAGGCGCCGGTCAGCCCCCCAGGAGGCGACTGACGATGCGGGCGGCGTAGTCCACGGTCGGGATCACACGGGCATAATTCAGCCGTGTCGGCCCGATTACGCCCAGAACGCCGACAATATGGCCGGCGGCATCCCGATAGGGCGAGATGATGGTGGAAGAGCCCGACAGCGAGAACAGCTTGTTCTCACTGCCGATGAAGATCCGCACGCCTTCCGCGGTCTCGGCCCGGCCGAGCAGGTCGATCACGCCGCGCTTGGTTTCGAGATCGTCGAACAGCAGGCGAACGCGCTCCAGATCCTCCAGCGCATGCAAATCTTCGAGCAAATTGGCGTGGCCGCGGACGATGAGCTGGCGGTCCTCGCTCTCGCCGCCGGACCAGCTGGCGATACCGGCGGAAATCACCTTTTGCGTGAGCTGATCGAGCTCGGCGCGGGCCTCTCCAAGTGCGGTCTCGAGCTCGAGCCGCGCCTCGGCCAGGGTCCGGCCGCGGATCCGCGCGTTGAGGAAATTGCCGGCCTCGGTGAGTGCCGAGGAGGGAACCCCGAGCGGCAGCACCAGCACGCGGTTTTCAACCTGGCCATCCTCGCCGACCAGGATCACCAGCGCCTTCTCCGGTTCCAGGCGGACGAATTCGATGTGTTTGAGCCGCGCATTGGATTTTGGCGTCAGCACTACCGCGGCGGCGCGCGTGAGGCCGGAGAGCCGCGTCAGCGCCTCCTCCAGCGCGGCCTCGACTGATTGCGCCTGCCCGACGGAGGTGAGCTGGCTCTGGATCGCCTGCCGCTCGGCCTCGGTGAGGTCGCCGACCTGCATCAGGGCATCGACGAAGAAGCGCAGGCCGAGTTCCGTCGGCAGCCGGCCGGCGGAGGTATGCGGGGCATAGATCAGGCCGAGCTGTTCCAGATCGGCCATGACGTTGCGGACCGAGGCCGGCGACAGCGGCATGGCGATCAGGCGCGAAATATTGCGCGAGCCCACGGGCTCCCCGGTCGCGAGATAACTTTCGACAATTTGACGAAAGATGTCGCGGGAACGCTCGTTGAGCTGGGCGAGACCCGCGCGCGGCGCGATCAGATGGATCGGATCGTGATGGGCCACAGACGGTAACTCCTCTCGGATGCACGTAATTTGTCTATCCCGGGCGCTTCTGACAAGCGTGGCGTTCGCGGATCGAAAATCGGGGGTGAATCAAGGTCTCGATCTTCCCCCTTGCCGCCCACCCTCACCCCACCTACAAGCACCGCGAATAGCCCTTTTCCGAGAGTTTTGGAGGATTTCCCATGCGGCCAAGCCGCCGTGCGCCTGACGAATTGCGCCCCGTGACGCTGGAGCGCGGCGTGGTCAAATATGCGGAAGGCTCGTGCCTGGTGAAATTCGGCGACACCCACGTGCTGGTCACCGCCACACTGGAAGACCGCCTGCCACCATGGCTGAAGGGCCAGGGCCGCGGCTGGGTCACCGCCGAATACGGCATGCTGCCGCGCGCGACCTCGGAACGCACCCGCCGCGAGGCCTCGGCTGGAAAGCAGAGCGGCCGCACCGTCGAAATTCAGCGCCTGATCGGCCGTTCGCTTCGCACCATCATCAATCTCGAAGCGATGGGTGAGCGCCAGATCACGGTCGATTGCGATGTGCTCCAGGCCGATGGCGGCACCCGCACGGCCTCGATCACCGGTGCCTGGGTCGCGCTCGCCGATTGCGTCAACTGGATGAAGGCGCGCAACATGGTCAAGGCCAACGTGTTGCGCGACAACGTCGCCGCGATCTCCTGCGGCATCTACAAAGGCACGCCCGTGCTCGACCTCGACTATGCCGAGGATTCGGAAGCCGACACCGACGCCAATTTCGTCATGACGGGCGATGGCCGCATCATCGAAGTCCAGGGCACAGCGGAACGCGAGCCGTTCACGGAAGCCGAGTTGCTGGCGCTGATGGCGCTGGCGCGCAAGGGCGTCGCGCGTCTCGTGGACTTGCAGAAACTGGCGGTAGCGTAGTCAATAGGCCGATGCATCGCCGAATCACCGGAAAGCTAGTCATCGCGACCCACAATCCCGGCAAGCTCGCCGAGATGAAGGAGCTGCTCGCGCCTTACGGCATCGAGGCGGTGTCGGCCGGCGAGCTCGGCCTCCCTGAGCCGGAAGAAACCGGCAACGATTTCCGCAGCAATGCCGCGATCAAGGCGATCGCGGCAGCCAAAGCGACGAAGCTTCCGTCTTTCGCCGATGATTCCGGCATCGTGGTCGAAGCGCTCGATGGCGCGCCGGGCATCTACTCAGCGCGCTGGGCCGGTCCGAGCAAGGATTTTGCCGCGGCGATGGCGCAGATCGAACGGCTGTTGCAGGAGCGCGGCGCGACCACGCCCGACAAGCGCAAGGCGCACTTCGTTTCCGCGCTCTGCGTCGCATGGCCCGACGATCATCTCGAAGAGGTCGAGGCGCGCGTCGACGGCACGCTGGTGTGGCCGCCGCGCGGCACCGCCGGCTTCGGCTACGACCCGATGTTTTTGCCCGACGGCCACAGCCGCACTTTCGGCGAGATGGAGAGCATCGAGAAGCACGGCCTGCCGCCGCTCGGTCTTGGTCTGTCGCATCGTGCCCGCGCCTTCGTGAAACTGGCGGAGATCTGCCTTGGACCGCGCTAAGGAAGCCTTCGGCGTCTACGTGCACTGGCCGTTCTGCCTGTCGAAGTGCCCCTATTGCGACTTCAACAGCCATGTCCGCCACGTTGCGATCGACGAAGCGCGTTTTGCGGCAGCATTCGCGCGTGAGATCGAAACGACCGCGCAACGTTCGCCCGGTCGCGAGGTCACCTCGATCTTTCTCGGCGGCGGCACGCCATCGCTGATGCAGCCTGCGACCGTCGGCGCTGTGCTCGACGCCATCGGCAAGCACTGGGCTGTGGCGAAAGACGTCGAAGTCACGCTGGAGGCAAACCCGACCAGCGTCGAAGCCACGCGCTTTGCCGGTTATCGCGCCGCCGGCGTCAACCGTGTCTCGCTCGGCGTGCAGGCGCTCGACGATGCCTCACTGAAAGCACTGGGCCGCATGCACAGTGCGCGCGAGGCACTCGATGCCGTCGCCATCGCGCGCCGCTCGTTCGATCGTTATTCGTTCGACCTGATCTACGCCCGTCCCGACCAGACGCCGGCGATGTGGGCCGATGAACTGCGTCTCGCGATCGATGAAGCGGCCGAGCACCTGTCGCTCTATCAATTGACGATCGAAGAAGGCACGCCGTTCTTCGGCCTGCATCAGGCCGGCAAGCTGAAGACGCCGGATGAAGCGGTCGCACGCGCGCTCTACGACGTCACGCAGGAGACCTGCGACAAGCTCGGCCTGCCCGCCTACGAGATCTCAAACCATGCGCGGCCGGGCGCCGAGTGCCGGCACAATCTGGTCTACTGGCGCGGCGAGGAATATGCCGGCGTCGGCCCCGGCGCTCATGGCCGGCTCGACATCGACGGTATCAGGCACGCCACCGCCACCGAGAAGCGCCCCGAAGCCTGGCTGATGCGGGTCGAGACCAACGGCGACGGCATTGTCACCGACGATCTCCTCAACAGCGAAGAGCGCTCCGACGAATTCCTGCTGATGGGATTGCGCCTTGCAGAAGGCATCGACCCCGAGCGCTACAGGGCTCTCTCCGGCCGCTCGCTCGATCCCAAGCGCATCACGCTGCTGCGCGAAGAAGGCGCGATCACAGTGGATGCAACGGGGCGTCTGCGCGTCACGAGCAGCGGATTCCCGGTGCTGGACGCGGTGGTCGCGGATCTGGCGGCGTAAGCTCTCTCTATCGTCGTCCTGGCGAAAGCCAGGAGGACGTCGAGGAACCAGCTACGCCCCAAAATTCTTCGGCGAGCCCGCGACGGCCACGCCGCCGCCGGTCGTCACCTTCATCACCGCAAGCCCGCGCTCGTTCGTCCCATCGGCGCGGAAGCGGAACAGGCCGTCGATGCCGGCAAAGCCGGAGGGATTGGTGAGCACGTCCGACGAGAAGCGCGTCGTGCCTTGCGTGCGCGCCAGCGCGGCGACGAGGGCGACCGCGTCATAGGCGAGCGTTGCGGTACGCACCGGCTCGGCGCCGTATTTGGTGCGATAGCGGCCGGAGAAGGCGCGGAAGCCGGCCGGGTCCGGCGCGGCGTAGAGGCCGCCTTGCAAGCTTGGGCTGGCATAGACGCGCGGACCGTCCCACAGGCCGGTGCCGAGCAGCTGGATATTGCGCAGATTTGCACCCGCCGCGGTCATCGCATCGGCGACTGCGACGACGGCGTCGCCGTCATCGGCGATGAACAACGCATCGGCGCTGCCGAGTTGCTGCGCCACGGTCCGGGCCGGCGTCGCGCGATCGGCGCCGTATTTCTCGAACGCGACGATGCGCCCGCCGCGGCGCGGCACTGCCGCCTTCACCGCGGCCTCGACCACATTGCCATAGGCATTGTCTGGCACGAGTACGGCGACGGCGCGCTTTCCGATGCCGGCAGAATATTCGACGATGCGGTTGACGTCGGATTCCGGCAGGAAACTCAGCAGATAAACGCCGCGGCCGGCGATGCTGGAGTCGGTCGAGAACGCGATCACCGAGATGCCGCGCGTGCGCGCGATCTGGGCCACCGCAGGCACGGACTGCGCGAACAGCGGTCCCAGGATGATCTCGGCGCCCTCGTCGACCGCCTGCTGCGCGCTCGCCTGCGCGCCCTGCGGGCTGCCATTGTCGTCCTTGATCAGGAGCTGGATGTTGGGATTCTGGAACTCGGCCAGCGCCATCTCGGCGGCGTTGCGCATCGACTGCGCGGCAAGACCCGCATTGCCGGCCGCCGAGAGCGGCAGGATCACGGCGACCTTCACCCCGCCGGTGCCGGCGGTCGTTGCCTGTTGCGGCGGGCCTGCCGGCTGGGCAGGAGGCGGGGAGGAACTGCTGAACGGACTGGAGAACTGGCTCAGGCTCTGCTGGACGCCGGCGCAGGCCGACAGCAGCGGCGTGCCGAGCAACAGGCCGAGCGCGCTCCGCCGGGTCGCCCCTGATATCAGGGGCGATATCAGAGGCCCCTGAACGGGAGACTCCTCCGAAAAGGAAGATCTGGGATCACGCGGGCCCGTCATAGCAGCTTCTCTTCTGACCGACCGTCGCCAGCCGGTCACGACATTGTTTCCACGACACAAGCCGTGAATTCAGGCATATTGTCGGCAAATAGTTAACTCAAACAAAAGGATAATGACCGCTTAACGCGGCTCAACCTTAAAGTCCTGGCTAGCTGTCCACCGTCCGCCACCCAGCATCAAGGCGGCGTTTCCGCCGTGAATATGGCGCTGACGCTCCATTCCCTCTGGAATGTGATGCCGGATGGATCACATTCCCGTCCTTCCTCGCCCCTCACCCAAGCGATCTTTTTCCAAGGACCGGTTCCCAGCCCCGGGGATCATGCCTAAGTTCGATTCATTATGCGCGCAAAGCCATCCCCGATAAATACACCTGAGACTGCGGATCCCGCCTCGCGCGGTTTCTCCATCGACGCCCATCGTCTTGCGGCGCCGAAGGCCGCGCCGGGCCTGCATTTGGTCGCGACCCCCATCGGCAATCTCGGCGACATCACGCTGCGGGCGCTGCAGACCCTCGCCGGGGTCGATGTCATCGCCTGCGAGGACACCCGCATCACGCGGCGTCTGACCGAGCGCTACGCCATTGCGGCGCAGCTCAAGCAATATCACGAGCACAACGCCGAAGCGGCCCGTCCAAAAATCCTGGAGGCGCTGGGGCAGGGCGGCTCCATCGCGCTGGTGTCGGACGCCGGCACGCCGCTGATCTCGGATCCCGGCTTCAAGCTGGTGCGCGAGGTCTGCGCCGCCGGCCACGCGGTCTACGCGCTGCC
Source organism: Bradyrhizobium sp. LB14.3 (assembly GCF_040547985.1). NCBI lineage: Bacteria > Pseudomonadati > Pseudomonadota > Alphaproteobacteria > Hyphomicrobiales > Nitrobacteraceae > Bradyrhizobium > Bradyrhizobium sp. LB14.3. Next base: position 116,391 of record NZ_JBEPQT010000017.1, on the reverse strand, counting down.
CGGCCCGTCCTCGGTGCTGGCGGCGCTGTCGGTCGCCGCGCTGCCGACCGACCGCTTCTTCTTCGAGGGGTTCTTGCCGTCGAAATCGGCCGCGCGACGATCGCGCCTGGCCGAACTCGCGCGCATCGATGCGACGCTGGTGATGTTCGACTCCGGCAACCGCGTGCAGGACACGCTCGCGGAGCTCGCCGAGATCATGGGGACCCGCGAAGCCGCGATCTGCCGCGAGCTGACCAAACTGCACGAGGAGATTTCGCGCGCGACGCTGCATGAGCTGGCGCGCGACGCCGACACGCTGGAGACGCGCGGCGAATTCGTGCTGGTGATCGCTCCGCCTGCGCCGGATGCCGAGATGCTGACATCGGATGCGCTCGACGACGTCCTGCGCGAGCAGCTTGCCGCGCACAGCGTCAAGGACGCGGTGGCGCACGCGGTCGCGCTCTCGGGCCGGCCGCGCCGCGAGGTTTATGCCCGCGCGCTCGCGCTTGCCAAAGACCTGCGGGGCGGCGATGGCGAAGAATGAGGTCCCGGCGGAACCGAAGGTCGCCTCGCCCGAGCGCGTCGCCGCGTTCCGCACCGGCATCTCCGCGGAAAGCCGCGCCGCAGCCTATCTCATGGCCAAGGGCTACCGCATCCTCGCCAAACGCTACCGCACACCGCATGGCGAGATCGACATCGTGGCGCGCCGCCGCGATTTGATCGCCTTCGTCGAGGTCAAGGCGCGCGCGACGCTGGACGACGCCGCCTTCGCCGTGACGCCGCGCCAGCAGCAGCGCATCATCAATGCCGCGCAAGGCTGGCTCGTCGCGCATCCCGAGCATGCGGAATTTGAAATGCGATTCGATGCCATGCTGATTGCGCCGCGGTCACTTCCACGCCATGTGTTGGCGGCATTCGACGCCTCGACCTGAAAGGCAGACCATGAAACTGAACGTCGCCGTCCAGATGGACCCCATCGCCCGCATCAACATCAAGGGCGATTCCACCTTTGCGCTGCTGCTGGAGGCGCAGAAGCGCGGCCACGGCCTGTCCTATTACACGCCCGACAAGCTCTCGATGGTCGGCGAGGAGATCGTCGCTCCCGTCCAGCTGCTCACCGTGCGCGACGAGCCCGGCAACCACTTCACCCTGGGCGAGCCGCGGCGTGAGGCGCTCAACGGCTTTGACGTGGTGCTGCTGCGCCAGGACCCGCCGTTCGACCTCGCCTACATCACCTCGACCCACCTTCTCGAACGCATCCATCCGAACACACTCGTCGTCAACGATCCCGCCTCGGTGCGCAATGCGCCGGAAAAGCTGCTCGTGATGAACTTTCCGCAGCTGATGCCGCCGACGCTGATCTCGCGCGACCTGGACGAGATCAACGCTTTTCGCGACAAGAACGGCGCCGTCGTCATGAAGCCGCTGCACGGGCACGGCGGCGCGGCGGTATTCCGCGTGATGCCCCAGGACATGAATTTCGGGTCGCTGTTCGACATGTTCTCGGTGACCTTCAGGGAGCCCTGGGTGATCCAGCAGTTCATCCCCGAGGTGAAGCACGGCGACAAGCGCATCATCCTGATCAACGGCGAGTTCGCCGGCGCGGTGAACCGCGTCCCGGCCGCAGACGACCTCCGCTCCAACATGGTGCGCGGCGGCGCAGCGCAGGAGACCGAGCTCACGCCGCGCGAGCGCGAGATCTGCGCCACCGTCGGGCCGGCGCTGCGCGAGCGCGGGCTGTTGTTCGTCGGCATCGACGTCATCGACGGCAACCTCACCGAGATCAACGTGACCTCGCCAACCGGCATTCGCGCGATTGCAAATCTCGGCGGCCCTGACGTTGCGGCAAAGCTCTGGGACGTCATCGAGCAGAAGCGGGCGAAGTAGGCACCGGTGCGTAGCCCGGAGTGAAGAAAACTCCGGGCTACGCACCGCGCACGCTGCTCCGCGCACACATCACTAACCACCCGTTCACCATGACGCCGCGCGCATCATTCGAACGCGTGGCCGCTGCGTGAAACTACGGAGCCGGTGGCCGACCGGCTAACGCGACGTTCACCATCTGCCGAAAGACCGTAGCGCCGCCAGCGCTCACATTCGGCCTCGCAACACCCCTTATACTTTTACTGCCTACTCATCGACGTCGGGGAACCCGCCAGGTGCGGTTCGAGTGCCCCGCGTAAGAGTAGAGGCGTATGAACACCGCACGCATTGTCGTTCTCGTCATCGCGCTGGGCGCCGGCGGCGTCGCTGCGTATCTGGCGAGCGGCTATGAGAACAGGCCCGCGCCCGCTCTCCCCGTCGCCGAGAAGCTACCGACGGTCGAGGTGCTGGTCGCCAAGAACGACATCCAACTCGGCCAGGCCGTGAAGCCCGATGACCTGCAATGGCAGGTCTGGCCGGCGGCGACCGCGAGCAGCGCCTTCATCCGCCGCGACAACAGGCCCGAGGCGCAGACCCAGATCGCAGGTTGGATCGCGCGCGTGCCGTTGATGCAAGGCGAGCCGATCCGCGAGCAGAAGCTGGTCAAGGCCGAAGGCTCCGGCTTCATGGCCGCGATCCTGCCGTCGGGCATGCGCGCCGTCTCCACCGAACTCTCAGCCGAGACCGGCGCCGGCGGCTTCATCCTGCCGAATGACCGCGTCGACGTCGTGCTGACCCGTCGCCTGAAGAATCCCGACGGCGCGAACAACAGCAACGGCCCGACCGGCGGTAACGACCTCGTCCTGTCCGAGGTCATCCTGAACAATATCCGCGTGCTCGCGATCGACCAGGCGCCGAAGGAAAAGGACGGCCAGAACGCCGTCGTCGGCAAGACCGTCACGCTCGAGCTCAGGCCCGACCAGGTCGCCACGCTATCGGCCGCGCGTCAGAGCGGCACGCTGTCGCTCGCGCTGCGCAGCATCGTCGATGCCAACTCGGTCGACGGCACGCCCGAGGACCAGGCGATCAAGCGTCCCGGCGGGATCAACGTCATTCGCTACGGCGTGCAGGCGCGGCAACTGACGTCACAGAAGTGATGGGGACATGATGAACTACGGGGATGATCGGACCGGCATGCGGATTCGGGGGAATCGCGCGCGCTCGTTCTGGACGGGGACGATGCTGATCCTGGGGCTCTTCGCAGCCCCCGATATCGTCAGCGCCGCAGATGCGCCGGTCGGCGACCAGGCGCCGATGCAGGCACCGGATCTCGATGTGGCGTCGGTCGCGACGATCGCGCCGGCGAGGACGCGCTTCCTGTCGCTCGGCGTCGGCAAATCCGCCGTCATCGACCTGCCGCGCGAGGTCAAGGACGTGCTGGTGGCCGACCCCAAGATCGCCAATGCGGTGATCCGCTCGGCCCAACGCGCCTACATCATCGGCGCACAGGTCGGCCAGACCAACGTCGTGTTCTTTGGCGCCGACGGCCAGCAGGTCGCCGCCTATGACATCGCGGTGAAGCGCGACCTCAACGGCATGCGTGCGGCGCTGCGTCAGTCGCTGCCGGGTGTGCAGATCGAAGGCGTCGGCGACAGCGTGATGCTGACCGGCTCGGTGTCGAGCCCGGTCGAGGCCCAGCAGGCCGGCGACGTCGCCGCGAAGCTGGTCGGCAACTCCGAGAAGGTCGTCAACAACATCGTCGTGCGCGGCCGCGACCAGGTGATGCTCAAGGTCGTCGTCGGCGAAGTGCGCCGCGATATCGTCAAGCAGCTGGGCGTCGATCTCAGCGCCAGCCTGAACGCCGGCACCGCGGTCGTCAACTTCAACAATTCCAACCCGTTCTCGGTCAGCGGCGGACCGATCGTCAGCAACAACGGATTAGGCGTAGCCGGCCTCACCAAGGGCGTCGCGACCGTCAGCGCCACGATGCGCGCGATGGAAAGCGCCGGTGTCATGCGTACGCTCGCCGAACCGAGCCTGACCGCGATCTCCGGCGAATCCGCCACCTTCATCGCCGGCGGCGAATTCCCGATTCCGTCAGGCTATGCCTGCGATCCGGTCACCCACGTCTGTACCACCCAGATCACCTACAAGAAGTTCGGCATCTCCCTGAACTTCACCCCGGTCGTGCTCAGCGAGGGCCGAATCAGCCTGCGCGTGATGACTGAGGTGTCCGAGCTGTCGAGCCAGAGCGCCATCACGGTCACCCAGGCGCTGTCCTCGTCCTCGACCAACTCGATCACCATCCCCTCGATCCAGACCCGCCGCGCCGAAACGACGCTGGAAATTCCCTCGGGCGGCTCAATGGCGATGGCCGGCCTGATCCAGCAGCAGACCAAACAGGCGATCAACGGCCTGCCCGGCGTCGACCAGGTGCCGATCCTCGGCGCGCTGTTCCGCAGCCAGGACTTCGTCAACAACGAAACCGAGCTGATGGTGATCGTGACGCCCTATGTGGTGCGCGCGGTGGCCCAGAAGGAATTGTCGCGGCCCGACGACGGCTTCGCGCCGGCGTCTGACGCCCAGACGGCGCTGCTCGGCCGCATGAACCGTCTCTATGGCATCGCGCGCCGCGTCGATCCGATCGCGGGCACGCCCGACGATTTCGGTTTCATCATCGACTGATGACGAACGGACGGCTTGGGGAACGAGGCGAGGGATGGGCAAGAGGGGATGAAGCGATGACGAAAACCATGGCCGATCGACGTCGCAAGTTGAGCGTCGCGCTGGCGCTGACGGGACTCTCCGTCATGCTGGGCGCCTGCAACACCACCGGCGAGACCGTCACCCAGACGGTGCCGACCGACTATCGCCAGCGTCACCCGATCGTGGTGCAGGAAGCCAAGAAGTCGATCGTGATCTTCGTCGGCAAGGCTCGCGGCGGCCTCTCGGCCGCACAGCGCTCGGACGTCGCTGGCGTTGCCCGTGACTGGGGCCGCGAAGGCACGGGCTCGGTTGTCGTCGACGTCCCCGTCGACGCCGCGAATTCGCGCGCGGCGGCAGCGACCTATCACGAAATCCGTTCCGTGCTCGCATCCGGCGGCGTACCCTCGCGCGCGATCGTCCAGCATCCTTATCGGCCCGAGGATCCCGGACTGCTGCCCACCATCCGCCTGAGCTATTCCCGGATCGCCGCGGTCGCCGGCCCCTGCGGGCTGTGGCCCGAAGACGTCGGCCCCAGCATCCTCGATCCCGGCTACAACGAGAACCGGCCCTACTTCAATCTGGGCTGCGCCACCCAGCGCAATCTCGCGGCGATGATCGACAATCCGGCCGACCTCGAGCAGCCGCGGTCCGAGACGCCGGTCTATACCGCACGGCGCGACATCGCCTTCGAGCGCTATCGCAAGGGCACGCCGATCGCGACCGCCAATCCAGAGGCCGACAAGGCCAAACTCAGCGACACAGGCAGATGACAAGCGTCCACGACGAAGAAGCGGACGATCCGCAGCATCCCGAGGAACACATTGCGCCGGTTCCTCGCATCTCCGTGCAGGCCTTTTGCGAGACCGCGCAGACGCTCGCCGCGATGACCGCGGCCGGGCAGGATCGCCGTCTTGCCAAGGCACATCTCACCGCCAAGGACGGTGGCCTCGCCGCGGCCATCGAAGTCTATGAAACGATGCCAACGCCGAACGTCATTGTGATCGAATCCGACGGCACGCGTGACATCCTCGAAGGGCTCGACGACCTCGCCGGCGTCTGCGATCCCGGCACCCGTGTGGTCGTGATCGGCAATCCCAACGACACCGCGCCCTATCGCGAGCTGGTGCGCCGCGGCGTCAACGATTATGTGGTGGGACCGGTCGAAACGCTCGACGTCGTCCGCTCGATCTGCAGCCTGTTCTCGGCGTCCGAAACCATCATCACCGGCCGCGTCATCGCGGTGGTCGGCGCCAAGGGTGGCGTCGGCGCCTCCACCGTCGCGCACAATGTGGCCTGGACCATCGCCCGCGACCTCGCGCTTGACTCCGTCGTGATCGATCTCGACCTTGCCTTCGGCACCGCGGGTCTCGACTACAACCAGGACCCGATGCAGGGCATCGCCAATGCGGTGCTGTCGCAGGACCGGCCGGACACGGCGCTGATGGAGCGCCTGCTCGCCAAATGCACCGAGCGGCTCAGCCTGCTCGCCGCGCCCGTAACGCTCGACCGCGTCTACGATTTCGGCGCGGAGGCCTTCGACGCGGTGTTCGACACGCTGCGCATGACCACGCCCTGCATCGTGCTCGACGTTCCCCATCAATGGTCGGGCTGGACGCGGCGTGCGCTGGTCAACGCGGACGACATCGTGATCGTGGCCGAGCCCGATCTTGCGAACCTGCGCAACACCAAGAACATGCTGAACGTGTTGAAGGCGGCGCGGCCGAACGACCGGCCGCCGCTCTACTGCATCAACCAGGTCGGCATGCCGAAGCGGGCGGAGATCGAGGTCAAGGCATTCGCCAAGACCATGGAGAGCCAGCCGATCGCGGTGATCCCGTTCGATTCGAAGCTGTTCTCCACCGCGGCCAACAACGGCCAGATGATTGCGGAGGTCTCCAAAAGCCACCGCACCACCGAGCTGTTCCAGAACATGGCGAACCGCCTCGCCGGGCGCGGCGAGGTGAAGAAGCCGAAGCGCTCGCTGCTCGGACCGCTCCTGAAGAAGCTGAAGGGCAGGTCGGGGCGCGGGTCGGCCCCGCATCGCAAGGCGTCGTAAGCGCAAGCGCGCTTTCGCGCGAAGTGGATACCGGTTCGCGTCAAGCAAACGCGGCAAGACCAGGCAGTCGGCGGGTTACTTGTCCGCCCGCTGCTGCTTCTTCGCCAGCAACTGCCGCAGCCCCGTGACCTTTTCCGCCGCCTGATCCGGCGGCAGATCGGCCTTCACGATGGTTTCGGCTTCGGCCTGCTTTCCTTCCAGCCCCACCACCAGCGCGAGGTTGGCGCGCACGCGGGAATCGGCGGGGTTGCGCGAATTCGCGCGGCGCAGTGTTTCCTCGGCCCGCGGAAGGTTGTTCTGGAGCATGTAGGACAGTCCGAGATTGGACAGCACCGACGGCTCTTCGGGCACGATCTTCAAGGCGGTGGCGTAATATTGCTGCGCCTCCTCGCTGCGGCCGAGCTGATCGAGCGCGGCGCCCTGCGCCGACAGGATGCGCCAGTCTGGATCTTCAGGCGAATGCGCGCGACCGAGGACGTCGAACGCCTGCTGGAAATTGCCGCTGTCGGCGAGCGCGCGGCCATAGCCGGCGAGCACCGCCTTGTTGGTGGAATGCGCGAGTACGGCCTGCTCCAGCACCGCAAGCGCCTGCGCGCGCTGGCCGGTCTGGCGCAGCGCCTTGCCATATTCGAGTGCGACGTTGGGATCGCCAGGCTTGGCGCGATAGCGCTCACGCAGCGCGTCCATGTCCGGCTTCGCGTCCGGCTTGGCGTCGAGCCTGCCGGCCATCTCCGACTTTCCGCCGAGGGCGCCGGTGATGTCCTCGATGCCCGTGGTCTGACAGCCGCCGAGGGCCAGGATCAGAAGCGCGGAAAACAGAAATCTCGCCGGGGGAGAGGCAACGGACAAACGCTTGGACATACTCTGATCACTCGGCGACTGATCAGAGATGCTTACCGATTAACGCTAAAGTCCCGTTAAGGAAGCGCGCTTCCTTCTATTGTTTGAGCATGATCTTTTCGGAAAACCGCTTCACACTTTTCCGGATCATGCTCGCCTAGTCCGTGAATTCAGCGCCGAACTCGCACCCGATGCGCCAGCGCAGGCGGCACTGGCGGGAATAGTCGGGCGCGAAGATGATGGTGAATTGCGGCGGCACCTCCAGAAACTCGGCCACCACTTTCACGCCGCCATCCGAAATATCCGTGATCGTGCAATCCCTCGGCAGCGAGCCCGAGCCAAAGTGAATCTTGGCGAGCCGAGTGCAACCCCGACGTTCGCTTCTCCGGCGATTTGCAAGCATTTGAATTGTTCACCCGTTAGACCACGGCCCATCCCGCAGCCTCAGGAGTAGCGGACATTCGTTGGAATGTGCTGAGGAGAGCCGCGCGCATTCGAGGCGTAGTGTCCTGGTCGTGTTTACAATTGGTTAGGGCCTTCGAGCTCCCCTCAAGCTGTTCCCGTATTGTTCTTGCAAGACCCGCCCCGCTCTGCTACCCCTAATTGTGCAAGAGGGCAGGCTGGTTCGGGCATGGTTCAGCGGGTTTCTACCGTCGCCTTTGAGGGGATCGAGGCCCGCGCGGTCGACGTGCAGGTGCAGGTCGCGCCGGGTCTGCCGGCCTTCGCGATCGTAGGTCTCCCGGACAAGGCGGTGTCGGAGGCCCGCGAGCGGGTCCGCTCGGCGCTGATCGCCTCGGGCCTGGCGCTGCCGGCGCGGCGGATCACCGTCAATCTCGCGCCCGCCGATCTGCCCAAGGAGGGCAGCCATTACGACCTGCCGATCGCGCTCGGTCTGATGGGGGCGATCGGCGCAATTCCCCCGGATGCGCTGACCGGCTTCACCGTTCTGGGCGAGCTCGGCCTCGACGGATCGATCGCACCGGTGGCCGGTGTTCTTCCCGCCGCGATCGGCGCCAATGTGCGCGAGGAGGGACTGATCTGTCCGGCGGCTTGCGGCTCCGAAGCGGCGTGGGCGAGCCCGGACATCCAGATCATCGCCGCAAGTTCACTCATTCAGATCGCCAACCACTTCAAAGGGACGCAGGTGCTGTCGCGGCCGGTGCCGAAGGTGCACGAAGCAGCCGCCTCGCTGCTCGACCTGCGCGACATCAAGGGCCAGGAGAGCGCCAAGCGGGCGCTGGAGATCGCGGCCGCCGGCGGGCATCATCTGCTCATGTGATGTCCTTTTGATTTCGAATGGCCACCTGATCTTCAAGTGATGTCTTTTGTTGGCGATCCTAATGCAGCCTAAGGTTTGCTCATCTTGGTTCGAGGAGCAGACCCGGGGCCCTTGAGGGCCAACAGCCATTTGCGTATTTCGGCCTCGCCTTCGGGGTCCTTGAGCAAAGTGGGCTCTTGCTGCAACCTGGAGTGAGCCCAGTTCATTGCGAAATACATCTGCCTCAAAAGAGCATTTTTGACCTTTTCAGGTTTAACACCATTAACCAAGTCCACGATGGGGTGCTTTTTGGCGATCAGCTTCATGCATATGCCATGGAGATCGTCGCCCGGACTGAGCAGTTTTTGCTCGTATGCTGCTTTCAGCAGATCTAGGTATGCGAAAGTGTCCCAAGTTTTGGGATGAGGTTTTTTTTCGTAGTGAATTTCGGCAAACATCCCCAGGAGCAAGTACCAGCTGATTTGATAGCGCGGGTCGAGATCGGACTGGTCGAACAGTTCGGCTATGGGCCCATTCAGGTCATGAAATGCTTCGGCCATAAGCTCTTCACCTCTGACCTCGCACCCGATCCAGTCCTTTAACCTGCTATCGATCCGTTTTTTGTAGGGCTTATCTGCCATTCGAACCCTCAAAATTTCAGCGGCAACCCATTGGGTCGGCTGCATTTCGCCAGTTTTTTCCGAGTGCTACTCGATCCTTCAAAGCAGCGGCATGACACTCACGTTGCCCATTTTGAGCAAGGAGAGAGATACATGTCGAAGAACGTCCAACTACCTGCAAAGGCAAGAACCAAGATCGCCAGTGGCCCGGATCGGGTGAACCTCGTCGGGCGCATCAGCAAGCTTAGATTCTCGTCAGCGAGGAAGCCGCCTGGCGGCGAACTCCTGCAGATTGTCCGCAAACAAATGCACGGCCAATCGAGGGCGTTATACATCGATAGGCACAGGCCGGAAACGCTTGTGGCTGCGATGGTGAAGAACTCTCCGGTCACCTCTCGCGGAGACCGTCGTCCTCCGTATCTGACGGGAGGACGGTAAATGTCTACGCTCGACAAACCGACGGAAACCGCCGCCACGATCGAACAGCCTAAGCTTAGCTCTGGAGCGGCTGGTTTCTTCGACGATCTTGAACTGCTGAAGCTCTCCCAAGAGGAGGCGGGGATTCAGGGCGCGAACGAGATCCTCTCGCGCATTCCGGTCCGGAAGCCACAAAAGCACGAATATTTTCGCGTTCGCCCCGGCGATGAGAACTGCTTTACGGCAGTGCTCTACGAGGACCGCGAAACGCGGGAGCATTATTTCGTTGCGCCTAAGATGCTCCCGCTCCTGCGTGCCGTGACCGACGTTTCGGTCGCAACGCTGGTTCCGTTCATCACGAAGCAAAAGATGGTTGGCGTCTTCCCGCTCAAGCTCGCGAGCGATGCCACCGCGCAAGGCGGTTGGCAGACCACGGCTATGACGGCGGCCCACTTGGCAAAAACCAAATGGATCCGCATGCAGGCCGACATGGCTTTGTCAGGATACAGAATCTATGAGGCAGAGGGGCAGCTTGGGGAACCCAAGTGGCCGGCGGAGCCGTTCAATGAGCTTCTGGACCTTGCGTTTAAGGACCGTGTGATCTCGAGCCAGGACCACCCGATGTTCAACAAGATCCTCGGCCGGATCTAGAACACTAAAGGGCGGCGGCCAAACCCGCCGTCCTCTCCCTACTCGATAAATTAGTGATACCATCATGTCCATCTTGGCTGGGCAGCTGGACGCGTTCGCTCGCGTGTCGCTGGTCGATTTTGAATTTCGTGCGCTGAACGGCAGCCGTCCCGACGTGGTGTGCATGGTTGTCCGGGATTACCGCTCCGGCGAAGTGCGGCGGTATTGGCGTGACGAGATTGCAAATCTCCGCGGGTGCCCGTTCCCGGTTGGTCCGAGAGACGCCATGGTAGCTTTCTACGCCTCCGCCGAGTTGGGCTGCATGCTCGAACTTGGTTGGCGACTGCCTTCTTCCGTAATTGACCTGTTTGCCGAGCATCGTGTCCAGACTAACGGTCTGCAGCTGCCGGCGGGAAACGGTCTGCTGGGCGCCCTTGCCTGGCGAGGTCTAGCGCGCATCGACGTCGCCGCGAAAGACGCAATGCGAGACAAAGTTCTATACCAATCGTCATGGTCGGAAGTTGAGCAGGCCGAGATCCTTGCCTATTGCGAGTCGGATGTGGATGCCCTCGCAAGCCTGCTCAATGCCGTGTCACCGACCTTGGACCTGCCTCGTGCCCTGCTTCGGGGCCGATACATGGCGGCGATAGCAAAAATGGAGCGCACTGGTATCCCGATCGATACTGAACTCCGCCAGAGTTTTGTCGAAGGTTGGCGACGCGCTCGCGTGGAGCTGGTCAAGACCGTCGATGCTGACTACGGCGTTTATGATGGCCTAAGGTTTAAGCGCGGTCGGTTCGATGAGTGGCTGCGCGTTCACGGTATCCCCTGGCCGCGCACCGATGCTGGCTTTCTGAGACTCGACGACGAAACCTTCAAGGAGCAGGCGTTGGTCTGGCCTGTACTGAAGCAGCTGCGCGAGCTCAGGCAGGCTCTGACCAGCATGCACTTGCCCGACCTTCCGGTCGGTCCAGACGGCCGCAATCGTACTCTCTTGGCTCCGTTTGCCTCCAAGACCGGTCGCAATCAGCCTTCGGCCAAACGCTTCGCGTTTGGGCTCGCCGCATGGCAACGGGGCATTATCCGACCGTCGGAAGGTTGGGGGTTGGCCTATGTCGACTTTTCTTCCCAAGAGATCGGCATTGCGGCGGGGTTGTCTGGTGACGTCGGTTTAATTAACGCCTACGAGAGCGGCGACCCCTATCTCGCATTCGGCCAACAGGCAGGGCTTGTGCCGGCTGGGGCCACCCGTGAATCTCACGCTCGAGTTCGCGACGTCTGCAAGACCGTCGTGCTTGGGCTCAACTATGGGCTCGGAGCGGAAAGAATGGCCTACCAGGCGGGCATTGCTCCTGTCCAGGCAACTGAGCTTATTCAACGCCACCGCATTGCGTACCCTCGCTATTGGCGCTGGAGCGAAGACATTGTCACGTCCGCACTGCTCAGCAATGAGATGACGTCGCTTTTCGGATGGCGTCGCACGATTGGCTCTCTCGATCGCCCGACTTCGCTGATGAACTTCCCGATGCAAGCGAATGGGGCCGAGATGATGCGGGCTGCCGCTATAGGCGCTACAGAGGCTGGAATCGCGGTTTGCGCCCCTGTCCATGACGCATTCCTGATTGCAGCGCCGATCGAGCAGCTCGATCACGACGTCGAACGGATGCGTCAACTGATGGCTATGGCTGGACGCGTCGTAACAGGGGGTATCAACATTCGTACTGATGCGAAGGTCGTCCGATATCCGCACCGGTACATGGATGAGCGCGGCGCCGATATGTGGAATCGAGTGGTTCGGCTGATTGATCGACCCGATGCAGTCTACGCACTCCCGTCCGTCGCATAGAAGCGAAACCAGCTTCGCAGAAGAGCGACCCCGTCTCCTCTAATCTGAGTCTACTAATGCCTTCATCAATGATCCACGAGGTTGAGGTTCAAACCGAGATCAGCCGCCAGAGAGAGCGCTGTATGCAAGCTCGATTTCTGAAGGGCCCAATCCCTATGGACGACCTTTCCGCGGCCTCACGGCTCCCTGGCCAGGCGCTTGCGCTTTATTTGGCCGTTCGCCATCGGTGCGACATTTCGCGATCTGCCGCGGTGACCCTGCCGGCACCGCTTCTTCGCCAATTGGGGATCAACAAGGACGGAAAGTCGCGCGCTATCCGGGCCCTGAGTGCGGCTGGTCTGATCATGGTGGAGCAGAGGCGCGGACGATCTGCTCGGGTCACCCTCGCATCCAATTCGTCGAAGTGATCGGAAGGCTGCCGCGATGACGTATGAGGAAGAGTTCGAGCATGTGCTGCTTGAGCGAACCGCAACTGCTGCCGGACTGACGGGTCACTCGTTCTCTGGGCTTATCAAGCTTATCAAGAAGGCGGGCGCAGTGGCTGCCGCAAGCCGTTTGATCGCGCCTACGTCAAGCAATATCGGACGATTCCCAGTTGGCATGCGGGTCCTTGCTCGAGCGGGCTTGCTGCACTTGTCTGTGGAGCAAGCTGTAATTGAGTTCGGAGAGGCTGGTAAGATCTTCAGCCCGGAGGAAGTCCGTGAAGCAAAGCAGCGGCTCGAGATGGCTCGGATGGTACTCAAGAGAGTCCAGAAGCGATTCGCTCCTGCATCGTAGGCAGGACAGAACCGGTCGTAGACATTAACCAAACAATCATGTCGCCCTAATCCGGGCCAAATCTCGTCTAGGCTCAATGCCTCGGTGTGGGGCATCGCTGTGATCAGGATCATCGTACTCGTATTGATTTGTGTCGGTGGTGTCGGAGCTATTGCCGCCGCCACGTCCAAGTCTGCTCCGGTGCCAGCACCTTCGGTCGTTTATCCTGCTGTAGTCGGCAATAAGGCTGATCGGCTGTCGCTGGCCAGCATCCAGGACATCCAGCCGACAGTGAAGCAGGTTGCCCTTGGTTACACGCCGCCTTCCGAACCTCAATTACCGGCTCAGCCACCTCCAAAGGAAGTAGCTAAGGCCAATGCTCCAGAATTCCTTCCTCGCCACTGGCACGATCTTAATGACAAAAGCGCCAGTGTGAAAAGGTTGAAGTCCGAACCATCGAGAAAAACCTCCGGTAACGGCACCTCCACCAAAGTCGCTGAGTCACAAGACTGTCGAACAGATGGCCTTGGCTCTTTGATGCGTAAACTCAACTTACAATCGGCGTGCGGTCGTTGACGCTCATTGGCCTACGCTCACGCGGGTTCGAAGAGGTCGTCTAGCTCTTGATGCACAATCTGAAGCGGACAAGGAGCGAAACGACGGCGGGCCAGTGATAGTGAGCAGAAATTCTGCCCCTCACTTCTTCTCGGGAAATTCCCTTGTGAAGGTCGCCGAGCCAAGATTTGAATTATTGGGCCCAAATGCGGTGACAGTGATTTGATATGAGTGGCTGCCGCTCGGCGGACTTGGTGGCGAATAGTTGTTCAGCGCTCCACAAGCCACCGTGGACTGCTCCTTGTACGGCACCGTTCCCCCGCCATGATTGTAGCTGGGGACTTGAAGATCGACCATGTGGAATTGCAGTGTGGCTGTCCCCTTCGGCACACCGTTCAACGCGAACACCGGAGAGCTGAGACCGCACCATCGAAAGCTCATCGAAAATGCCGATGCATTCGCAGTGCTTACGGCCAAGAAAACCGTCGTATAAACCATCAGCCGGACGCGCATTTATCTCCTCCAGTTTGGTTCGGTATCAGAGTTGATTAGTTCCAGCGTTGCAATGCGGCTCGGGCCGACGTGACCTACGGGGATTCGGACTTGGTCGTCAGTGGCAAGCGAGGTTGGCTGGTCATTCCATCTCTGGCCTGCACCACCCAAGAGCTGAGGGGCCAGACCTACAGAGGCTGGTACTATCGTTGGTGGCCCAATCCGATACCCAGCTTCAATGCTTTCTGACGCAATGAGCCTACGGACCTCTTCGTCAGCTTAGCAATCTTGGTTACAGGGGTTTTAGCTTTTGAGTGAGCCCGTAGCTCTTTCACGTCTTCCTTGGTGTATTCCCGTCTAACTGTCTTCTTTGATTTTTTGGCCATGCCAACTCCGATTAACTGGAGTGGCCTTCTATCATGATTGGTTCAATGCGCAACTTGTTTGCCTTGTTACCTAATCGCACTCAATGACTGTGCGTTCGGCACTCTGCGTTTTGATTGTTGCTCTTCTATCGCCGGTTTCGGAGTGCAGTTAGCTACCTCTTGGAGCGCAGTTAGCTATTAAAGCGTCCCCACACCGAGACGCTTTCTGCTTAACACGAACGATCGGTTGCCTGAGAGGAGACTTCACTCAGCAATCAGTTGGCAATTTGCCCAATCTATAGAATCGAGCAGCGAACGCTTCTGTCGCTGCTTTAGAATGTAATCGGTCCAGCCAGCATCGGACTGATCTTGGACATCGACTTGGTGATATCCGAAATCGGTCTTCCACCATTGCTCGTGTATGATCGTTTCGAATTGCGAGAACGGGCAGTTGTATGGCCGGTGGATGATGCAGTGAAAGTGCAATCGGTGATCAGCGCTCATCTCGAGTACCACCACCATCAACAGCCGCGAGCCGTACCGCTTAGCCCGACTGCCGAGTAAGGCATGATTAAGCCTATTGCGGAAGTGCCTGAAGTTCTCTGAAGCAATTATTGGGTCAGCTAACCGTCCGCCGGCACGTTTCTTCATCGTTAGCGTGACAGCTGCGGGGTTCTGAAACTTGATGGACTTTAAAAACCTCTCCAGATCGTCACGGCAGGCGAACGGTTGGTAGGTCATTGATATCGGATTGGCGGCCAGCGCTTTTTGCGTCGCAATCGACACAGCGTTCGAAGCAGGAAGTGACGAGACTTGTTGCTAAGAATAAGGACCGACCCAACTGGACCAGTCAGAACGAACTTCTCCTCGCCACCCAACGTGAGACCACGAGGACTTATTGAGTAATTGCCGTGCGTCTTTCGGCTGTATAGCGCAAGTCGCAGGTCCTTCAGATCGTCGTAATGCTGTGGCTCGTTTTGTAGCAGCCAGACGATCACGTGGGTTGGTATGTCATTTGCGAAGCGACTTGGCTTCTTTGGTTTGGGTCGAGGTGCTGGCGGCGGGTCAGGTGGTATTGGGTTTCCCCAAAGGTCATGTGTTGCTGGCATTAAGTATCTCCGTTTCGTGATGAACTGGGATTGCGAACCGACGATCAACTGCGTCAGCTCCAACGGAGATATTTAGAATTCTGTCGCTAAGCCCTTCGGAGACCAGGACGATATTTTTGACCCACTGCGCTGTTGTCTAAACGTCAAATCGGGAGGACGGGCAGCTCCATCGTCAACCGATGGGAGCCCACGATGGCCAAGACTTCGATCTCACTCGTCTCAGTTCAGAAACCGACTGCTAATACGCCGATACTTCAGCGCCGCAATAAGCTGACGTCCAACATCGATCAGCAGATCACGAAGATCGGGCTGTTTCGCGATGGAAAGCGCATCTCTAGAGAACAATTCTGGGTCGATGGCACGGGCGCGATTTTCTTCCAGCTTCGCTACGGCAAGCAGCCGCTCGAGTTGGAGAAGGGCAAGAGCACGTTGAAAGCATCGACGTTCGATGATCTCGTCGAGCAGCTTGACCAGATCAAGACAATCGCGGTCGGTGGCGGTCTCGATGATGCCCTGGCTGGCTGTGCCAACGCCGTGAGGTCGAACTTCAAAGCGGCCAAGGACAAGAAGGCGGGTAAGAACTGAAGTCCGGTCAATCGGGCTTTCGCTTTGCCGGGCGCTTGGGTGGTTTTTGAAAGAATTCGGCAGGTTCAACGCCCAGGACGGCGGAGAGCTTGTCGATGATTTCAAGCCCCACATAGGTGGTCGCCCGTTCAACCCGACTGACATAAGCCCGATCGATACCGGCATCATGCGCCAGCTGCTCCTGCGAGATGCGGCGGCTGTGCCGTACCCGGCGAAGATTCGTCGCAAAAAGCTGGCGTAGGTCCATGGACCCAGCCAATCAATCTGTGGTTTATCACGGCTTTAAAGCCGAAAATGGAGGGGCGACTTGGCTAGCGACAGACGGTTTGCATGGGTTGCGGGGCTATCCAATCTGCCGAGGCAAGATTTTGCAGTCGTGTGGCGCTTCACGATATGCGGCATCAAGAGACGTTGACGGCGAAAGCTCATGTATTTCCGAGCCCGGGGACGGGCAGCATCTCGATGCAATCTACAATCGAGCACAGGTGTTATCCACGTTGTCTTGATCCACATCCAACTCGGATGATGTGACAACATCGGAGTAGGTGTTATCATGATGAAGAAGCTTTTGTTAATCGCATTGGCGAGCTCGCTGCTGGCATCAGGCGCAAACGCTGAATGGAAGTACGTCGAGAAGGTCGACGAGATGACCGGCAAGACGAAGGCGATTATTCTGTCAGAGCAACGTAATCGAACTGGTGCTGTTGCTTACGTCACAGCAGATTGCAAAGCCCCAGAGAAGATAGTCTTTGCTGCGTTATTCACAGACGAGCAGGGCGAACCAATCAAACTGTCGAATCTGAAGTTCCATGAAGAAATGGGCAGATGGAGGGTGCAGGTGGGTCGCTATCGTATCGACGAACAGAACGCCGGCGGTTGCCACAGAATCCGCAATGCAACAATTCGAGAAGCTGTATGGTGGTGCGCTTGCTTGGGCTGCGATCAACGGCACTCACTCGATACTGCCAGTCGCTCGATACAAGAACATCAAGCTGGTTAAAGCCGAATTCATAACCGAGTTCGGCGAGATTGTCGTCACGATCGACACGACAGATGCGAACGTCCAACGGCTGTACAAAAGCTGCTTCGGCAGCGAATAGGAGGATATGACGGCTACCGGCTGCTGAGTTGAAGTTCGTTCATGGGTTTGAACCAGACCTGATCGGGATCGTGTGGATCACCTTCCCGGTTGAGAGATCCACCACAACATCTAGTCGTCGTCGCGACGCGTTGTTTAGACGGGGCGCACTCGATCGTAAAACGTTCAGACGCTATTCGCATTCTCATAAACTGTACTACGCCACAGCATAAGTCGGACGCACAGGGTAACTTGGGGAGAATCCTCATCCCGCGATACCTTCGGTGCGAGCTGTTACGCGGCCGGTGATATCTGCAACGGTGAATTTAGCTTCGACTCGCTCCAGATAGCTGCCACGCCCTTTTTCTGGGAGCACCAATACGAAGTCCTGGGTTGCTCCGTGATCACGTTCCTCCGCAATCAGTCTCACGGACAAGCAGTTATCGCGCCTTATGGGAATGTCGACATTCGTGTTTTTCACCACGATGTTCGGTCCGTATGCGACGGCCCCGATCGGCGCTTCAATCGTCAGCGGTAGATCGAAGCCCGTAGTGTTCTCGAACACAACGTTCAGAAAAGTTACGCTCATTGTCGAACCCTCCCGTATGTGCCTCCCGATGACATCTTGCTCGCCCCTGGAGGAGTAAGCTCCCAAGTTAAACTTACTAAGGCTCCTTTGGCCTTCGACGAACCATTCGCGGCTTTTTTCCAGCGATTAAACTGGAGAGGATCGCTCGCTGGAGGGGCTTTTCGAACAACTCTTTGGGCGGCGCTTGCTTACTTTTTGACTTTTTGACCCATGAATCAATCGTGCGATCTACCGCTTTGGCATTGGTTACCGAAGGCGAACGAGCCGCACGCTTTTTGATCGTTGGCAGCTTTCGGGTTTTCACGATGGAGTCAATCACTGAGAGAACTTCGACATGCTCAAGTAAAAGGCCGTGATCCTTGGCCTGCTTCAGCTCGCAACGATTGGCCGGACGGGTGTATGCATGCCAAGCCGCCCAAGCTGGTACAGTTCCATCCCCTGGGCCGGGTATTCCAGCAATCGGACTGGGTTTGGTCGCGGGATCCTTGGCCCAAAGTAGCTCTACAGCCGTATTCGCGTCTAGTGATGATCTAACGTTAAAATACACTGAGGCAATGTTCGATTGAAGCGGCTGGGCTACTCTAATTAACTCAGTCCGAGCGCGGCTGAGAAATTGCTTGTGATCTTTGACCGGCTGAGGCCATCGGCTCATCATGCTAGGGTCATAGGGATCGGTGTCGGAATTATCTGCGGGATCATACTCCGGATAGCGACTTAACCCGAGTCTTCGACCATCACGTTTGTAAGTCTCCTTCGGCAGGAACATCAAGGTGTACGGACCAGGAAGAGAGGCTGTTATATCGATTACGTCAGCCTTTCCGTAGATCTTATTCAACAGATCCTCATCACCGCGAAAATATCGGTCCTGTTGAGTGGATGTTCCGTAGAACGGCGTTGCAATAGTCACGATTCCCCTGAAACCCAGGTTGCTAAAGCTACGGTCCGCTAATGCATAGGTACAAACGAGGCCTCCCATGCTGTGACAGACAACTGTTAGATTTGGGATCGGATCCTTTCGATGCACCGCAAGTATCTCCTTTTGGAACTTGTATATAAAGTCCCTGAAATACGTTGCGCTTTCGGAAAGTGGTCTGCGCCAGTCAAAACCAAACACGAAATAGTTCCAACCTTCGTTGTAAGCATGATCTCCGAGTTCTTGGTATGGTGTTTGTGTTATGAATTTGAGAGGTCCATGCGCCGCGACCACATGAGAGTCTTTGTCGCGTTCCTCACTTCTCCCTACTTCGATTTTCAAATTCCGTGCGTCGCGCTTTGGCCAGAAAATTCCCCAATCAACCCAGATAACATCGTTGATCACATTGGGTTCTCTCCCGACGGGATACTCCGTGCGTTCCAACTGAGAGCCCATGCCGCCGGGCAACAGAATTACAGTGGGTTTGTTTGGATTATAGCTGCTTAAGAGAGATTGGAGTTGGTGATCGTAATATCCTTCGATCTTCAATTTTCGGTATGATTCGTAAGACATCGTACCCCCTCATTCGAACGTCCTATTGTGCTCTTGATGAATCAAAATCCGACACGTCACCCTTTGGATGAGGCGATGTTGTACATCCTCGGCATTGACGGTCGTTCGGTTCAGTTCATTCGAATTGCTTTCCGTGGAGCATTCCCATGCTTGCTATACCCGTTAGGACGGAGTTCGCAGCGAAGTCCGGTGTACCGATATCTGATGCCCTCCAAAACTGGACCCGGACAGTATGAAAATTTGTCCGCAATGCTGCCGGTAAGGCAGATCTCATTACGGGGTAGCGGCGCCGGACGTGCCTGCGCGATATTGAGTGTTTCCCCTAGCCTTGTCCGAAGCAGTAGGCAGTCGGGCACTTACCAATAAACGCATCCGCATCTTCTTATCCGGGAATCGACGCCAGACTGGGCATGCGAGCCACACTAAGAACGGGGGACGTTAAGACGGGCGCAACTATGATGCGTGCCCAACTTGGGGCGTGTCTTGCTGATCTTCTAACAAGAGTGTTGTACCCACTGCACATCGCTTTGGGTCCATTGTTGTTTGATACGGTACTATGACCTCGAGTATTTAACCTTTCAGCCGTGAACGAATTCTGGAAGGCCGTGAAGTCAATAAAGAGCCCAGCAGATTGCACACTATCGACGGCACGCCGCGCTTCTGCAACATGCCAGACAACAGCAAGGCGCCAATGCGTGGCTGCCGTCCCACTCGGGCGATCTTCTCACCGAGCGAGTTTATGTTTGCCTTTGTTAATCACGCATGTCTCCATAGGAGATGACATCAACTATGGTTGCCGAATGCACGTTACGTCGAGAAATTCCGCGCCAGTTGCTTCGAGATATCCGACATTTACAAAATTGCCATCTGTGGAAGTGTTGGTGACACCACCGACTATAAAGCCAGGTTGTTGGGCTAGAATCTTCAAAAGATCTTCTCTGGGAGATTGAGTTCCGCTTTTCAACGCGTCTTCAGTAAACTTCTGCGGGTTGAAGAAATAGCATGCCAGTTGATCTCGGGGCTCCGCGGGAAAAACGGAGGCGGTGCAACTAGATTCTAATGTAGGCGCAAACACTTTCCTGCAGATCTGCATACCTGTTGATTCCATCTGGCAGCGCGGACGAAACTCAATCCCCGACTTGCTAAAGCTACAGATATACTTGCCTGCGTGAGCGGGAATTGCATTGACGGTCACAAATGCTGCTAGCAGCATCGATTTGTACGGCCACATGCTCTGTATCCCTTTGTGAGTGCGTACCTCTTTCGGTTAGAATTTCTCCAGGCAAGTCATTATTGGGGGACGCAGCTTAGCGATCATCTTGCCTCGATTTGGAAGACGTTCTTGCTGCACTGCTCAGTTGATTTCAAAATTAGCACCGCCTTTTAGCTAGGCGTGCAGCTCGCATTACGACCTCCATAAAAATGAAAATCGAAGCCTAATAGAAATCGAATAGATAGCTTGCCGCAATAGTGCAACCTATATGAGAATATGAAGTTTGGTCAAGACCTTTCGTGTCGAGCCCTTCCCGCGCGGTGCGTGCCGACGTCGCAGGCGGTTCAGTACGTCAACTGCGTGAGCTGATGCTCACACGAAATAAGTGGATGGCGAGTTGGTGAGGCGGTGATGCTGCACTAGCTAACTGAGATTCAGCTCATTGCAGTAAGCTCAGAATGAGTACTTGATTGCACGCTGCGATTGAGCAATTTTTTCCGAGAAGCACTTTTCAGGAGGTAACGATGGCCAAGAGAGCAGCGAGACGTTCGTCTGTCAGTGAGCGTAATCTAGTGCTTGCAGACGCGATACTTTCGCCTCGAGGAAATCCTCGCTGGGTTGACACCGCTATGGCTGAGCTTGGTGTTCGAGATTATCCCGGCCCTCGTTATAACCCACGAGTTGTAGAATATCTGGCAACAACAGGATACGAAGACAACGATGACGAAACGAGCTGGTGCTCAGCGTTCGTCAATTGGACACTCGCGCAGAATGCAATACGCGGAACCAATAGCGCAGCGGCTAGGTCTTGGCTTAACTTTGGACAGCGGCTCGTTGAGCCGCGACCCGGCTGCATCGTAATTTTGTGGCGCGAATCTCCGCAGTCTTGGAAAGGTCATGTCGGATTTTTCGCGGGCTGGGATGTTGGGCATCGCGTTCGCCTTCTCGGCGGCAATCAGGGAGGCGGTTCGGATTGGGATGAGGTGTGTGTCACGAATTTTCCTGATGAGCGAATTTTGGGATTTCGGTGGCCTGCAGGCGTTTGAATACGGGCGACCGATATCAGATCACAATTGAAGGCTTCACGGTGATTGTTCGCGTACGATCGCCGCAAATTGTGCGAACGGGCAGTGGTATGGCCGGTCGATAATGCAATAGAGGTGCAAGCGATAGTCGGCACTTGTTTCGAATACCGTGACCATGGATAGCCGCGCGCCATGTCGCTTTGCGCGGCTGCCAATCACGGCGTGATTCAGACGATTGCGAAAGTGCCAGAAGTTCTCCGAAGCAATAACGCGTCAACGGCCCGTGATCCGGCACGCTTCTTCATCGTAAGCGTGACTGCTGCAGGATTTTGAATTGCGCCGAGTTGATAAACCTCCCCGATTCCTCACGGCAGGTTGTGGGACAAGCGATCATTGAGATTTTATCGGCGGCCAGCGTCGCTTACGGCGCAGTCGACACAGGTTGCGCAGTAGAAAGTGGCGTGACTTGTTGCTCAGTAATAGCAGAGGCCTTGCGGGGCCGGTGACGACGAACCTATCTTCGCCAAGCAAGTTCCTGGACCTACCCGGCAACAAGAGAGACATCAAGGGGCGCCACGATTGTGTCCCCGAACGAATGAGGACAAGCTCAGTCGTAGAGGAAGCGAGCCAGGGTTACGCCGTCCAGCTCCAACACACATTATCGACTAAAGGGCGCCGTCCAACGGTTGCTTCGTGCTCTCTCCAACGTTGCTTTGTGCACAAGCGATTAACAAGACGTTCTTTAGATACACTACTCTTTTGGACTCAAACTAAAGTCCGCGCCCATCCGGTTGAATGCAAGAGACCTGAGATCATGCTCAGTCGAGTGCTTCGCCAAAACAAGCAGAACGAATAGCTTATCGCCAGAGGCCTCTTTTAATCGATCTCGAATTAAATCGGCCGCGGCGGCACCGTTTAGTTGAAGCGCGGAAAATTCTGGCCAGCCTTTGACGATCTCTTCAGCTACTTGCGGAGTGCTGGCGAGCCACAAATCTCTGAGACGGTTCTCGTTGAGCACGTTATCGATGAGCTTGGAGATTTCGGGCGCCTCGCCGGTCATCGCCATAGCATGCTCCGGTCTCTTGCGTAAGTAGTAGACGATACTACCATAAATATCTGGCACGCTGTTTGGCGGGTGTTCAACAACGGGATAAGCACCCCATTTCGATCTTACTCGGGCGACGCTGTTGCCAGACAACTGTATAATGAATCCACTGTGCGTAATCTGACCGTTTTTTACGTATACGACGGCGTCGTTCAGTTGCAGAGTGCCCGGAGTGAATAGATAATAGTCATCTCGCAAGAAAGGGCCAATATCGTTGAACCAAGCATGAGCCGACGCATGGACAAATGCATGGCAGTTATAAGTTCTCGTGGAGGTGCCAACAACGACGGCACCGGAATAATTCCGTTCAACTTCAGCCTTGAGCTGAGCATACGCGGCCGCCGCGTCATCTGTTCCTGACCAGTGAGAATCGGGGGCTATGTTGCCTTTCGTAGTTTTCCAATCTGTGTAGGGATTGTATGGCATACTTTTCTCCCTCCAGATGATCCCCGCTTGAACTTAGAAACCTCCGTATATTGTAACCTAAATGCAGCCGCGGGGGCTTGGATTGCCTCATGATAGCGCGGTAACCCGCCGATCGCAAGCACTGCGCGATAGAGCGAGCCGCTGCAGCCTTGAGCGGTGGCAGCAATGGAGTCACAATGGGACATCTCCGCCGTGAGCGACCAACGGCTGAATTGACCTCGGTTCGCTCAGCGGTCCTCCCATTCGTTTTTTGGAAGGTGCCTCTAACCAAGAGAGCCATCCTGAAAGAGATCACCCGCCTGCGTGCCGCTCAATAAGCTGGGCCTTCCCATAGCCTGCGTCTCCGGCTGGGATGTGCTCGTGGTATGGGAGCGCGAGACGATCGATGAGAAGGCGCTAAGGGCAAGGCTATGCAAGTTCTTGAAATAGAAAATATGCGGTACGACTACAAAAAAGATTTCGAAAATTCTCTAGAACACCCTGGAATGGCTTTGCGAGGAGCGCTTTTCAAAAATGCGCGTCATCGAATTGTAGAAGTTACTTAGGGATCGCGAGACAGCGACACAGCTGCCATGCGAAGGCGGCCATACACGAGTTCCAGGTGAAGCGCTGGCCGGAGGCTGCGCCGCGCCGCAGAGCTTGATCCTCTTGATAGGTCATTTCTTTGGAGTGAGAGAAACCCGACTTTTGGCTTCTGACTTCTTGCCCGTAGGCAATCCGCCTGCTTGGCCAAGGGATCAGTGCGAGCAACGCGTAAAGGTTGTATCGCCGTTGGATTTTCATTAAGCTATGGGCGCCCAACCTTCTCGTGGGGCGGCTTCGTCTTATTAGCTCCGTCTTCTTCGAAATTGGTAGTCAGCCACACAGGAGTATCAAGATGAATGATCAAAAGTACTTCCTGCCCGCAATACACCGCCGCGGTTTTTTGTTGACCTTAGGCGTAGGGACATTTGCCATATGGACGGCAAATACGGCATTCGGACAAAAAGTCTTTGATGTAGTACCTGGTATTCGCACATTAGATGATAGGGACAAGTATCAAAGAACCACATCGATGTACGTACAAAACGACACGCCGGCCGCTATAAAAATCTGCTTCTTACAAGCTACTTGCCGCTACGATTTGCCGCCTCCATATTACAAAGATACCGGCTCGTTCATTGCCGGTGTGGATCAGCCTAACGGGGCCAGCATCGCCATTGATCCATGGGATGTCGGTGGAAGGCATGCACCGATTGCGGCAACGGCCGGTAACGGTACCTGTAAGCTCACTTATCAAGGTAATGAAACTGATTTAACACTGAAACCGTATGCCGAAGCGCCAGAGGGACAATTCTACCCCCAGTTGGGCTGGGTGCTAAAGGTCGAGAGCAGCCCTTCCGTTGCTGGAGGACGGGTTGATATCTTCGTGGCGACTCCTATCCTTGCTGGAACTCGCCCGATCACACGTTGAAGAGGGAACAGCCGGTAAGCAAAAGCCGCCCAACGGGGCGGCTTTCCTTTTGTCCGCTCAGCAGTTCAGTGAACTAGCAGGGGCGCCAGCCTGATACGCAAGGCGACATCACCATTCTCGACCGGCTTGGCCGCAGACTTGCCAGACAGCGCCGTGAATGTCTTTGGTCGCTAATTCAATCGATCGCCCCCTTATAATCGTGCCGCGAAGCCGCGCCAGATAGCGACCGAAACTCTTGGTGGCAAACACGCCGTTTCGTCCGATGAAGCCCGCAAAAACCTCTCGCATATCTGGGCTTTCAGATACGCTGTGCGCGATTTCACGCACCGTAAACCTGCCGGTCGGAAGTGCGTCGATGATCTCAGCCAGCTCCGCTTTCTCGGATCGTCTGACCGCGTTGAATCGATATCGCCTCGGCAGTCACCCATGCCCAGCCAGATCAGGGCCGATCGCACTGGGCGAGAGCTGCGCGTCCACGGGTCACTATCGAGAGCCGATGGCTGCTCCTGCTACGATGTGCCGAGATTGCGCGCAGGCAAGAGATATTGTTGTTATTGTGATAAGGGACCGTCAAACATAAACGCTGGCTTACCATTTAAGACCGCTCTCCTGTGCACGGGCGTCTCCACCCAATTCCCTCCTAATCCGTCGTAGCCTGCACCGATTAGGGCTATTCCGCCGCTTGGGCAGCAGCGCTGAGCGCTTGACGAACCTCCTCTGGCAAGAGGCCGAGCTTTGAAAAGAAGCTTTGGTTACGCAGCTCCGCGTCCCTAAAGACCTTACTATAGCTCAACACCCTGATGCTTGCCTTGTGGTTAGGCGAAAAGCCATAATAGCCAAGACCATCGGGAGTCGGATTCTGCGCGACGCTGCGCTCGAACTTGCGTCTAGCGCCCACACTCAAATCGCAAACAATTATGCACTCAAAGGGCGTCTGTTCGTTGATGTCTGAGACGATAGCTCCCTCTATGTCCCTGACAGTGCGACTGCGCAACCTCTCGATATACTCAAGCACCTGGTCTACCGGATCACTCGAAAGTTTCTCGTCTCCTGGGCGCTTGAATTCTATTATCACGATGGGATCATTGGTACCCTCCCGACGAAACCCGTAGGGATTGAAAAATATCAAGTCCGGTTCTTTACGCTCTCCGTCGACTCCTAAGGCTGAGAGCGCTTTGTCCGACGCAAAGAAAGAATAGTAAGAGAGCAAATCATCGACTAGCCAGAGATTGTGCTCATCGTAATCTCTTGCATCCAACATTTTCCCCATGGGGCATATAAGTTCATGAACAGCTTGCTCCCAATGATAACTTCGCTTTTCGGCGTCAGAGTATCGGAGCAACGATCGGGCTAGCTGTATTATTTGATGTCGCTTTATCGTGTACTCCGCTAGGCGCCGCTTCGCGTCGTCAGTCACCTTCTGCACTAGCTCGTCAATTCGCTTTCGCCGAGAGGGCTCATCTTCGCCATCTGCCTCCCGACTTTGTAGTGATTTGATTTGAGATTTTAACTTTCGCTCATGTCGATATAAGAGTGTGAAGAGGGTTTTCCCTATGTCCTCCTCCGACATACTCGGAGATAGTCCTGACACATACGTTTCTATGTTAGTGACTGAAATTGCAAGTTGCGGGTGCTCTTCGAGAATATCTATGACTAGACGCTTTTGTTCCTTCCTGATGGTGGCGATGTGCGCATCCAGAAAGCGTTCGACTGAGTCCATCGCTGTCTCGATGATGGCTTCCATCTCACTTTCGAGCGCCTTGAAGCCAGTTCGCTCCTGATCAACCTTAGTGTCTAAGAATTTCCCATGTACGACACAAACGTAGGCTTTGCCGTTTTCGAGACTTCGCAGGGCAAACTTTTTCTCTATTTCTATGCTTCTCACTACTCGGCCCTGTGCAGCCAAGAGGATGGCGTTCGATAGCTCTTGGGATATCGATTTCTCGATGTACACGTGAGAAATCTCGATGCTTCCAATGTTCCCGAATGGCACATCTATTTTCTCCTTCGCAAACACGTCGACCTTGGAGCTTAAGTAATCACCGATATCCAGCTCACGCCGGCCAAACATGACGTTCAGTCGTGGCATGCTGCCAGCTATAAAGAATGGGAAGAAGTGATGGCAGATGTGTCGAGCGAGGATGGAACGAGTGACACCAGCATTCTGATCAGGCTTGATTTCGCTCAGCATGATCTTAGTGCCGACATCGCTAGCTTCGCCTTTGGCTTTCGTCAGCTCGACCAGTGATTCATCTTGGTTGGGATCAAACTTGAACGCGACCTGCTGATACTGATCGAGACCAACTTCGACCGCGCTCCTAACTCGTATCTCGTTGAAGACCTTTACCCAAATTAGACGGCCAACTCCCTTGCCACCAATCGTGTATTTTTGTCTCGTGTCGCATGTCTCGAACGCTAGTAGATGAGACGGCGTAAGGCCGATACCATTATCCGAGATCGCGATGTATTTGAGCGACTTGTCAGCATTCAGATCAACCAGCACGTTGATCTCACCGCGATTGGCGAATTCCGCTCTCCCGAATCGCTCCTCTACCGCCTGGATGGCGTTGCTGACGGCTTCATAAATCGAAAATAGCAGAGCAGTTTTGCCATCCGGCAATCGCATGTTGCCGATACGCCCCATCACATCAAACTTCATTTCCGCTCCTCCCGGCCCGCGACAACCTTAGATGGCGCCTAGGGCCGTAGTCTAGGAGAATGTGGCCCCCAGTCACGGCTGTTCACCGGGCCACGGCAGCGTGGGCGACATAGCTTGCGCTGCCAGAGGTTTTAGCGTGTCGAGCTGATTCCATCGTCGATCGCCCGCAAGAGGGACCGAATGGTATCCTTTGCTCATTCCGCTGATGTGGTGGAGGTCGCTCTAACAATCTTGAGCGGGTGACCAATAGCAAAGTTCGTCGCCTATTTGAGAATAACTACTGAATGACGCAGGGGTCTCGACAATCGGTGGTGCTCGCCAGCGCCAGAGCCGTTCTCGTCTCAGATCGCAACTCTTCGCCTCGGCCAAATGCCGGTGCAAAGATCGAAATCTTGTCGCTGAAGCAAAATTTTCCAGAGTAAGATAGATTCCTCGCAGTCCGTCGTTTACCGCGCGTACCCTTATGTTGAAGGGTGATCCGCTAACCAAGCGAAAAATTGGGAAAATGATAGCAGTAAGACTCGCCGATCATTCGAGAACGCACGTTAGCGCGACGCTCGATCCGGCCATGCGCCGCAAGCTCGGCCAGTTTATGACGCCTACGAAGGTTGCGTCCTTTATGGCCGCGCTGTTTCTTGACTTACCAAAGCAGGTACGGTTGCTGGATGCAGGTGCAGGCGTTGGCTCACTCACTGCCGCATTCGTCCATAAAGCTTGCTCGCGAGCTGATCCTCCCAAGTCGATCGACGTAACAGCGTTCGAGATAGATCCCAAGTTGGTGCCACACCTTGAGGCTACGCTTGCTGCTTGCGCAGCGGAATGCAGCCAGAAGGATATCGAATTCTCGTCTCGCATAGTTCAAGATGATTTCATCTTGCATTCGGCTGAACCACTCATCGCGACAAATGCGAGGGCTGAGAGCTACAACTGTGCGATCTTGAATCCTCCTTACGCTAAGCTGAACACCAGCTCTGCATGGCGTCACGCACTACGACAACTCTCAATCGAAACCAGCAATCTTTATGCAGCTTTCGTTGCCGTGGCACTCGTTCAACTTGCGCCCGCGGGTCAAATGGTCGCCATCACTCCGCGGAGCTTTTGTAACGGGTCGTACTTCGAGCCGTTTCGTCGTTTTGTTCTAGCTAATGCTGCTATCGAACGAGTTCACGTTTATGAATCTCGACGGAAGGCATTTGAAGATGATGACGTGCTTCAGGAGAACATCATCTATCGACTGACTAACGGAAGTATGCAGCCTCCTGAGGTGGAGATCTCGTCCAGCGAGGGTCCGTCGGCGGAGGAGATCAGGATTCGGCGAGTTCCATTTGCCGAGGTGGTCAGACCAAATGACCGTCACTGTTTCATTCGGCTCCCCACGATGGACGCCCATTCCGCTCTGGCGCAAAAGATAATGTCGCTTGGCGCCGTTTTGAGGGATCTCGGGCTTACTGTCTCAACGGGCCGAGTTGTTGATTTTAGGGCCAAGAACCACTTGAGAAAAGAGCCGGAGCCAGGAACAGCACCGCTAATCTATCCGGCCCACTTCGAAGATGGATTTGTTGCCTGGCCCAATCTCGAGAGCCGCAAACCTAACGCTCTCGTGATAGACGACTATACAGCCGACCAGGTTGTTCCACGAGGCACCTATGTACTGACGAAGCGGTTTACATCGAAAGAAGAACGCCGGCGCATCGTTGCAGTCATTTATGACCCCGGTCGACTCAATGCCGATGTAGTCGGCTTCGAGAATCACTTGAACTATTTCCACAAGCAGGGACATGGATTGGACCCCCTGTTAGCAAGGGGTCTGGCCATCTTCTTAAACTCGACTGCTGTGGACCAGTTCTTTCGGGTTTTTAGCGGACATACGCAGGTAAATGCGACTGATCTTCGAAATCTCCATTACCCCGATGCTGATCAATTGCTCGCACTTGGTAAGAAAATGGGAGACGCCATGCCGGACCAGGAAACGATCGACGGGATGGTTGCCGCTCTCATTTAGCTTTGCCCGAAAGATTCCACCTTCAGCTGCCTGGCGGGATCGCCTTGTATCCAGATAAACGTTCCGACTGCGATATTTTGGTGTGCGCCTTGGCGCGAAGCCGCTTCCTTCCACGTTCGGTAAGCTGTCGTAAAATTGATACCGGACTTTGATGCTCGCTTCGCCAGCAGCTGAAGCTGGTTCACCTTGTGAAGATCAACTTCCCCATCGCTTGTAACGGCTTCGATGACCCAAAGCCTGTTGGAAGTGGGATTCCACAGCAGCACGTCTGGCATTGCATCGGCCAACGTGAGCTCAACTCCGGCGTCTGCAAGCCGCCGTCGATCAGCATCCGTCACGCGATCTCCGTCGCCATCATCAACATAGATGACCTTGTAACCTGGAAGGAATTTTGGCGCGTAATACTCAATTGCCGCTTGGATAAGATCGGAATGACCGGTGTCCACAAGCAGACGCGATGCTTCGGCCATCTGAGCCTGGAATTCTCGCCGCTGACGTGCCGCATCTTGGCTTGACCAGAATGCCAGCATGGCCCGCCACTTATCGTCAGGGGCTTGCAACACAGCTTTGAAGTCTTCAGACAGGCGATAGGCAGAGTTCGGCGATTTCGCTATGACATGGCCAGGAATGAATTCGCCGGCATACAAGGTAATAGGTTCGATGCCGCCCAACTCGCGCAGCGGCTTAATCCAATAGTCCCGGCCCTCTCTGTCAAGCTTGCTTTGGCCTCGCTGAAGAATGCCAATGTGGCATGCAAGATGGGCCGTGGAAGCTCCGTCTGCAAATTTGGCATTCGGTGGTGCCTTGCCAAACCAGCTGAGAGTCTCGTTATCCATCAACGCAAAAACGCCATCAACCAGGTCAGCATTTGTCCCATGGTCGAGTCGCTCGAGCACTTCACGTATGCGATTTTTTGATACACCCTGAAGCTGGTTTGGAACGGCTAAACGTCCCTTGCTTAATCGTTTCTCTCTGATCCTCGTAACATCGTCGTTAAGCGCCACGGAATGCCCCCTAGCCCAGCCTTGTTGGCGGGTACATGGCTGATTCTAGCGCTAGTTGTCACTACCTCCACTTGAGAAGAGCTGTGTGGTCCTGCCTAAAGTTAGATGTAAAGATTCTCGCTACGGCTCTGGGCTTTTCGCCGTGCCCCCAACTTCGACCAAACGCTTCAAGAAGTAGCGCGCGGGACCCTCTGTGACTCTTACGAATCGGGATCTTTTGCCCTGAACATCGGTCATAATTGCCGAATACAGCGTAGCAAACGGCGTTTTGCCCGTTCTCGATCGCAGTTCCCGATCGTAACCTTTACTTACAGCTATGGTCCAAATCTCGTGCGGAGATAGAGGCCGCTGCTCCTCCTCTAAGATGCGCTCCGCCAAACCTAGGAATGTCAGACTTTCCATCGCACGATCCGCAACCCGAACACAGCCTACTATAGGGCTGGCTCTCGGGTCCATCATATGAGTGGAGCCTCCCGCAGCGAGGCCAGTCTGCGTGGCGCCAATCCCGCTGAGGCAAACCCTTTGGAGGCACGATCGGCGCGGTGCGATCGCCACGGCCAAGCCTGCAAGGGATCTTGGCTGTTGTCAGCTTTGTGCGCTTTAGTCGATGGCGATCTCATCGATTGGATGGGGTACCATGACGAAATTCATTGCCTATTTCCGAGTTTCGACCGAACGCCAGGGCAAGTCAGGACTTGGCTTGGCCGCTCAGCACCGCAAGATATCCGAGTTCGTTGCTGGCACCGGAACGCTGATCGCCGAATTCTGCGATATCCAATCCGGGAAGGACGATTCCCGCACAGAATTGCAGCGGGCCATTCAGCTGGCCAAGCGCGAGAACGCGAAGATTGTCATCGCTCGCCTCGATCGATTCTCACGCCGCGTCAGCTTCATCGCCAGCATCCTTGAGCAGGGCATAGGCTTGGTCTGCGCCGAAATGCCCAATGCCACTGATTTCCAGCTGCACATCTTCGCTGCGCTCGCCCAAGAGGAACGCCGGCTGATCTCCGAACGAACGAAGGCCGCCTTGGCGGAAGCGAAACGACGAGGCAAGATTCTTGGATCAAACGGAAGGAATTTGGCCGCGAAGAACCGCAAGGCCGCTGACGAATTTGCATCACAGCTCAGGGCGAAGTTGGATGCCGATGCTGTGCGGCGTTCTTACAGCGAGATTGCCCGGCATCTGAATGATGCGGGGGTCACGACAGCGACAGGCAGGAAATTCTATCCGCAAACGGTCAAGAACTATCTGACCCGGTCTTTTATTGGTCCAGGCGACTGAGGGGCAGACCCAGCGCTCGGAGTTCGCCGAAAGCCCCCGACGGTTACCTGGCGAGATCACAATTCGTGCAATGAAACTGTATCTTGCGGCGCCTCTCTTCGCGAGCCAATCGTTTGCTTCTGAGATTGCAAGGTTCCTTGTTACACGAGAGTCTATTTTCTGAAACAGAATAAACTGCTTCGGATCTAAGGATCATTCCGAATGGCTGATTACGATTATAAAGAGGGGCGCGACTACTCGCTAGCGACTAATTGCCCCGAAACCCGCTTCGGAATTCTTCTCTCCCAGTTGGGGTCGAAATTCATCGCATGCCAGCGAGACTACGTAAGATGCTTTTTGCACGAAGACGCGGCTCAAGACTTGGGATACTTTTATAACGAAAGGGCGAATATCGGCTTTCTAGCCGCAGCCGCATGGCGTCAACGAGGTTGGGTTGCTATTGAAGAATTCGTTTGCGACAAAAGGGATCGGATCGAGAAGGGAAAATTTGCGAGAGGTCGAGCCGATCTTTATGTCGGCGTGCGCTCGGACAGGAAAGTAACATCGATCTCGATCGAAGCTAAGCAATGCTACGTGCAGAATGGTAGCTCACTGCGGGCGGCGCTTGATTTGAAACAACCTAAATCGGCACTTTCGAGAGCTGTGGCGGATGCTCGTCATGGAGTGGATGCCGACCACCAATGCGCTGCTGTATTCGTTTGTGAGACGCTGCGATACAATCAACACTATGAGAGACACGACCAAGAGATTTCGGAGGCCTTCTACGAAACTTGTTCGGGATTCGGAATGCCATGGGTGGCCTTCGCATATTTCCCTCGGGAGCAGTACGCTTGGGAAAAAGACAATCGCGGAGTTGAAAGGCGTTATCCAGCGGTCGGAGTAGTAATCGTGAAATTGTAACGACCCATCGCTAAGCTCGTTTCACCCTCCACTCCGAGCGCGTCGTGTATCATGCGGAATCGGTGGCATTACGACGTGCGTCTGTGGCATCGCGAGCCGCATCAATCGTGGGATGCGCTCCAGATAACAGTGTATCAATAGCACATCGAACTCGGGTGTTGCGGACGATTCTACCGGACCTAACAG
This sequence comes from Bradyrhizobium sp. LB14.3, assembly GCF_040547985.1. NCBI lineage: Bacteria > Pseudomonadati > Pseudomonadota > Alphaproteobacteria > Hyphomicrobiales > Nitrobacteraceae > Bradyrhizobium > Bradyrhizobium sp. LB14.3. The sequence continues at coordinate 83,906 of NZ_JBEPQT010000017.1, read as the reverse complement.
GTACTCGTGGGCACATTGCTGGACCAAGTTTATATACAAAGTGGCTGCTATCAATGTCAGGCCAATTGGGATTCAACGATTTCAGGTTATTCGCAACTTGGAATGCATCGACATGATGTACTGACTTCAGCTCACCTCCGTATCGAAAGCCCATGTACGTCGGCGGGATTGACGGCCAACCTCCACCGGGCCCCACGGGATGAAAATAGCTATTGTCGATATTCACTACATCGGTCCAGGTGTATGACCGCGATGGATTTATGGGCTGGCTCGAAAGCGATACGACGTACACCAAATTATCATCGGCTTGTTGCACCATCACGTAGCCTTCCAAATGCGCCGAAAGCTCAGTTAGCCAAAGTTTCTCGATTGGGCTGCGAGTAATCGATCGTGCGCTTACTGTTGCGGCGCTCAGCATGGTCCAAGAGATGTGCTTCAGCGCAATCCCGTTGATCGAGAGGGGGAGTCGCCGTGCGTACTCTTTTGATGCGGCGGAAACCGATACAAGCATTCTATTCCCGGTGGAGACTGAAAGACGAGTGCTATACCGGGTCATTTGCTCGACACTGGGAACGTCCCACCCCCTTTTGGCCTCGAAAATGATATGGAAGTTGCCGGAACTGGAAAGCTCTAAGTCTGAGAAGCCGCGGTCCTGTCCAAAACGTTGGAGATGGATGACCACTGAGCCGTCAGTTTCATCTACTTCGAGAATCCGGAGTAGAGCTGACCGAAGAGCTGGGCTTTTCTCGAGCGTCCACCCCAGTGCGAACGTCACGGCGTTTTCGTTTGAACCCACAAGCTCGAATACTGATCGAGGTTCAGCCCGTGATAGCTGGAGAATCATAGGTCACTCTCCTGTCCAGTTCATTCCGAGCCTGCCAACGGTCCCAACGCCAACTAAGAGCTTTGACGTGTGGTTTTCTCGGAAGAGCTGCCAGTGAACTGGAAAGTATACCTAGGTCTTCAAGTGTTAGCTCGCTAGCGGCCAAGAGCACATGCGTTTCGGGATGAATTACTACGAGCTTAGCATCGTAAGCACGGTGATGACTGGCACAAAGAATCAAGCCGTTTCTCTTGTCATCGCTGCCACCGGCACTAACGTCTACGATATGCGCAGCATCCAATAGTTGGCTTGCTCGGATTCCACACATGCAGCACCGTGACTCGCCGTAGTACTGAAGGACATCATACTTAAATCGTGCCGCCCGTTTGGGTCGGTTAACCCGCCTCTCCTCGGCGGAACGAGAGACCGTTAGAACGAAATCGTCTTCATCAATTTCGTCATCTGCTTGAGTCTGATCTGGCTGGTCGCCGAAGCTGATAAAGAAAAGTCCAAGTTCATCATCCCATTTTTCTACCCAGGCCAGCTTAACAACGCGGTTTTGTCCTCGCTGTGGGACGATCGTGAAGAACAGCGGCACGCGATGACGCCCGGCCGCCTTCGTTGCCTCTATTTCTGCACGATCGCGACCAAGTGTTCTTGTTTTCGGATAGTGATAGATCGCCCCATCATCAAACAAGTCGTCAGCATAGGCTGCCCCCGAGTGTAGCAGCCCTACCGTAATTCCATACTCGCAGCCAGCCACCCCTTGGGTAGTTGCCTTGTCGACCCATATACCTCTGCCCCCGTAGAATATCTTCAGCTCATTTAACACGGACGCTGGCGCTGATGATGCATCCGTCTTCGCCGCAAGCTCGATCCAAAGCCGCTTTCGCCGATCGTTTTCTTGATCAAGAGATGCAATTTCGCCCGACAAAGTAGTCCCTTTAGTGCTCGTGTTCACTTGGACCCATATTGAATGCTGGTTGCGATCTGTGGTTGCGTAGGCCACTTTAGTTAGAGCGCGAGGTTAGGACAAGATGGCAGGAAGGGAATCGCCCGACGAGAAAGCTCGGCGGATTGCGACGGTCAAGGAGGCGAAAGGCATTCTGCCTATGCACTGCGTGTTTTACGAGCGCTCTATTTTGTACTCGGCTTCGCGCTCACAAAAGGCGTTCATGAGATATGACCAGGGCCTCGAATCGGGCGCGACTGCCGATGAGATTGTATCTTCTGTCCATGAAGCTTTGTCTCATGCGGCCTCGCTGTCTCGGTTTTTCTGGCCAACGAGAGCGCAAGGAGTGGCCTCGAGTCGCGGCGAGCAGTTACGGCGCGCATTCGGGGTTGATCATCGCTCTCCCTTATATGAGAGGGAGTTGAGGAACGCGCTTGAGCATTTCGACGAGCGTCTAGATGAATATTTGTTGTGGAATGATGCCGGTTATTTCTTCCCTGACGCTAGAGTGGATACTCACGAGTTGGCTGACGAATTGATTGGGCACATTTTTAAGCTTGTTGACCCGTCTCGCCAAATATTTGTTGTGCTAGGACAGAAATTCTATTTCGACCCGGTCCGACGAGAAGTAAAGCGAATCCTAGATTTGGCTATAAGCAGGTGAACACACATAGTTGCCTGACCCAACAGTGCGGTTTGTCCATAGTGGGAAATTAACATCTCTGAGTGACCTATTTGGGCATCTTTATTTCCCGTGCGGATCTGGTTCGTCGGCCGGCAGTTGGACGACGCTGCCATCAGCGGAAAGCACGTCGAAATCCGGCGCCTTACCGCTGATCTTCTGGACGAACTTCGCGGGATCTTCCGGATCGACAAAGAGTGTCATGCCTTGACCGTCTCGGAAGACGACCTCAAACCGCTGTGTGTCAGGGTCCACAGTCAGGCGCAACTCGCTGATCAACGATTGCAGCCGCGATGCTATCTGAGCGCGGAGTTTGTACACGTCCCCGCCTCGGGCGGCACGCACACGCTCGATCAGCCCCGCAACCTGGTCTGGACTGTTGTAGTACGTCAGTGCCGTTTGGTCGAGAATTGCAATCTCGTGCCGCAGTTGCTGCTGCAGCTTCTTTGCTTCTATCAGCTCCTGCTCGCCCTTCTTGATGCTTTCAGCCAGCAGCTCACTCCTAAATTCCGCTAGGGTCATGCTGGTTTCTATGGCTCGTCGTACGTTTTCCTGAAGAAGTTTGATCTTGCCTTCGGCAGCCTCGATCTGGAAAGCGAGCTCGCTTCGTTTGTTCGAATGGTCGCTGGATTGAACCAACGATGCCAGATCAAGCTGCTCGACGAATGACAAGAACGTTGATTCGAACTGGTCATAACGCCAACGGCCTGTCATCTCGCAACCGTTGCCACGGAGCGCCTTCGAGCACACAAGATACGTTCGCCCTTTTGGCGGCGCACCTTTGTCCAGGTAATGCATTGGTTCACCGCAGTAGTCGCAGACAGCCAGCTTCGAGAAGAGATTCGTATACTGCTTGCCGTGTCGTCCGCCTCGCGGCCCCGCCTCTTTCTTGTGTTCGGGTTGCGCTTCACGCCAACGTTCAAGCCGCCCGCGCTGAGCTGTTTCGAAGACGTCCTGTCGGATAATTCGAGGAAAATAGTCCTGGATCGGCTCTCCGTCAGGAATGCGCTTACCGCTCTCCATGCGATTGGGCTGGAACGTACCGGTCGCCGCAGGGCTGCTGAGGATCTTATTGACCGTCGAGTTTTGCCAGCCTCCTTTGCCCATAAAGGTAGGGATGCCATCGGCGTTAAGGCGGCGTACGATCGTGTACGTGCCGTACCCGTTCGCTGCTTCGTCAAAGATCCGACGGACGATCGCTGCCCCCTCCTCAATGATCTCGAAACCGCAGCGGTCCGAGGAAAGGCGCAGCCAGCTTGGGCACCGAGCCGTTAATTTTTTTTGGCCAGCGCTTGTCCGCTTAGCCGCCCACGCACTTTTCAGGCGGTGGCTTTTCACGTCCGACTCTTCGTGGCTGCGCTGCATGATCGTGAGCGCCATCAGGAGGCGGTAGAAATCGAGATTCTCCTCGGTGAAGACTTCAAGCGGGTTCAATGTGACCAATACGATGCCCGCATTGATCACCTCCAAGAAGGGCTGGAGGGCTTTCGCTGGTGCTTGCCGGCTCAAGCGATCAATTGATTCCACCAGCAAATAGGAGCCTCTTGAGACTTTTCCCTTTCGGATCACCTCCAGAAAGGTGCCGAGTGCCCCTGACGCAATATTCGCGCCTCGAAAGCCGGAGACACCGAGGTCCTTCAGCTCCGTCAGCTGCAAGCCATGCTGCTCTGCGTAGGCTCGTGAGGCCTCAAGCTGCCGGCGCAGGCTGTCGCCTTGTAGCTGAACGTCCGTAGACATTCTGATGTAAGAAAATGCCTTAACAGGCTCGTTTTTTGGTGAGCTATCCATCTGAAATCCATGCGAAATTTTACATTATTTGTCCACCATATTCTCATGATCGGCGCCCCCGGCGCCGGCAAATCGATGCTCGCGGCGCGCCTGCCCTCGATCCTGCCACCGCTCTCACCCGGCGAACTGCTGGAGGTCTCGATGATCGCCTCCGTCGCCGGCGAGATCGAGGGCGGTGCGCTGACGGCGCGGCGGCCGTTCCGCTCGCCGCATCATTCCGCCAGCATGGCCGCGCTCACCGGTGGCGGCATGCGCGCAAGGCCCGGCGAGATCTCGCTCGCGCATCAGGGCGTGCTGTTCCTCGACGAGCTGCCCGAATTCGATCCGCGCGTGCTGGATTCGCTGCGGCAGCCGCTGGAGAACGGCGAGGTCTCGGTGTCCCGCGCCAATCACCGCGTCACCTACCCTGCGCGCTTCATGCTGATCGCGGCGATGAATCCCTGCCGCTGCGGCAATGCGTTCGAGCCCGGCTATGCCTGCAAGCGCGGCCGCATCGATCGCTGCACGGGCGACTACCAGGCCCGCATCTCGGGGCCGCTGATGGACCGGATCGACCTGCGCATCGAGGTTCCCGCAGTGACCGCGGCCGATCTGATCCTGCCGCCGCCTGCGGAGGGTTCGGCCGAGGTCGCCGCGCGCGTGGCGGCGGCGCGCGACATCCAGCTCGCGCGCTACGCGGATGCGGGGCTGCCGAAGGTCCGCACCAATGCCGAAGCGCCGGCCTCGGTGCTGGAGGAGATCGCCAAGCCGGATGCGCAGGGCCAAAAACTGCTGCGCGACGCCGCCGAGACCATGCGGCTGTCGGCGCGCGGCTATCACCGCGTGCTGCGGGTGGCGCGCACGCTCGCCGACCTCGACGGCGCCGACAAGATCGGCCGGCTGCACCTCGCCGAGGCGCTGTCCTACCGCGCACTCGCGGAGGATGTGCGCCAGATGGCGTGATGTGAACGCGCATCAACCCGGCGGTAACGAGTTTCCTTTACGCTCTGCAAACCATAAGGCCCATCAGTTCCCGCCACGAGTTTCCCGGGGCCCGGCGAGTAGCGTGTCATGTTGCGTTTCAAGATCCTGGCCTCGGTCGTTCCCCTGCTCGCGGCTGCGGTGTTTGCCCGCAGCGAGATCGGATCGGTCTCGCATCCCTGCATCGCCTTGGGCGAAACCTCGGTCGAGCTAACGTCGCTGTTCTGGACCGCCGGCGTGCATGTCGCCTTCACCGATGATCCCGTGCGCGCCACGGTGCGGGTTCAGATCACCGAGGATGCGGATGCGGCAGACTTCGCCGTTGTCGACGACGGCCTCGGTTCGGAATCGGAGACCTGTCAGGCCAATCCTTCGACCCGCCTGATCTCGATTGCGGCGCAGCCCGTCGATGGCGGCCAGGTGATCTATCTCTCCACCGAGGGGCCGGCGGATTACCGCGTCTATGTACGCTCGAAGACGTTCTCGCAGCGCGAGGCGGCGGCGCTGATCGTAGGCGCCCACGGCGGCCATCGCCATCTCCAGGCCGCTTCGCTTTGAGCCGCCTCGCTCTGAGCCGTTAATGCTTCGTCAACCCTGTTTGGAGGCGGCCGCAAATCCTCAAACTGTTCGCAAGGTCGGCGGGACATCGTCGTTTACAGCGAGCACAGGGTTTTAAGAAAACAGTCGGGTCGGTGGCGATGGGTCGGACGTTCCGGATCAAGGTGCGCATGCGCCGCTTCAGGCGGCAGTACCCCAAGATCGCCTTCGCGATCCGCTCCTTCATGATCTTCTCGGCGACCTTCGGTGGCGCCTATGGCTTTGTCTCCGGCAGCCGGTCGGAGAATTCCGGCTACGATCCCAACGCGTTTGCGATCGGCGCCAGCTTCCTGTTCGCGCTCTCCTGCCTCGGCCTTGCCACGCTCAGCATGCGCCTGCGCTTCGTCAACAAGCGGATGCGTGCGCTGGCCGCCCACAACGAAGCGCTGATCGACCGCAATTGGGAGCTGAAGGAAGCGGAAGAACGCGCCCGCAGCCTGTTCGAACAGCAGGGCGATCTGATCGTGCTGCGCGACACAAGCGGCCGCATCACCTTCGCCAATGAAGCCTATTGCGCGCTCGCGGTGCAGGCGCGTGGCGCGCTGGTCGGCACGCGCTTTGATTTCGACGTGCTGGAGCAGGGTGACAGCGCCCGCGAGAGCAACGGCACGCGCATTCACGACCAGAAGATCGCAACCCCGCTCGGCGCGCGCTGGATTGCCTGGCGCGAAGGCTATGTCCGCCTCGACGCCGGCCAGCCCGCCGAATTGCAGAGTGTCGGACGCGATGTCACCGACCGCACCGAGACGGAGCGTGCGCTGTCCGACGCCCGCGACCAGGCCGACGCCGCCAACCGCGCCAAATCGCGCTTCCTCGCCATGGCCTCGCACGAGATCCGCAACCCCCTCAACGGCATCATCGGCATGGGCGGCCTGCTGCTCGACACCACGCTGACGCCGGAGCAGACGACCTACGCTAAGGCCGTGAAGACCTCCGGCGAAGCGCTGATGGCGCTGATCGAGGAGTTGCTCGACTATTCCAAGATCGAAGCCGGCAAGCTCGATCTCGAGCAGCGTCCCTTCGCGCTGTCGGCCCTGATCGAGGACATCACCGAGCTGCTCGCGCCGCGCGCGCAGGCAAAGAGCCTCGAGATCGCCGCCTATGTCGACGAGCGCCTGCCGCTCGAAGTGGTCGGCGACGCCGCGCGGCTGCGCCAGGTTCTGCTCAACCTTGCCGGCAACGCCATCAAGTTCACTGCGAGTGGCGGCGTTGCGCTGATCGTCGAGCCCGGCATCTGGCCGAACGAGATCAGTTTTCTGGTGCGCGACACCGGCGTCGGCATCGCACCGGAGGCGCAACAGCGCATCTTCCGCGAATTCGAGCAAGCCGACGAGCGCATCGCGCGCACCTATGGCGGCACCGGGCTCGGCCTCGCCATCAGCGAGCGCATCGTCAAGCGCATGGGCGGCCGCATCACGCTCACGAGCGAGCCAGGCAAGGGCTCAACCTTCGAGGTCGCGATTCCGCTCGCGCCATCACACGCCGGCGCAGAACCGACGGCGTTGGCGAGCCCTGATCTTGCCGGCAAGTCGATCCTGCTGATCGCCGACGGTATCGAGGCCTCGCTGATCGCGCGGCGGCTGGAGCGCTGGGGTGGCCAGACCTGCATGGTGACGGACGCGGCGGTGGCGGAAGCGCTGCTGCCGGAACGCTCATGGCATTCGGTGCTGATCGATCGTGCGCTTGGCGCCGCCATCACTGACCGCCTCGGCGAAGCCGCACGCAGGCATGCGATGCAACGCCTCGTGCTGCTGACATCGGGCTCGCGCCACGAGAAAGTTTCGCCGGCCTTCACCGGCTTCCTGGTCAAGCCGCTTCGCGCGGCCTCACTCGCTGCACGCCTCGCGCTGACCCCGGAGATCGCCTCGCCCGATCTCGCGCCGGAGCCACCGGCCCAATCCACCGGCGCGGTACCGGCGAAAGGCCTGTCGATTCTCGTCGCCGAGGACAATGAGATCAACGCGCTGCTGATGCGCTCGCTGCTGACGAAACTCGGCCACCACGTCGTCATCGCCGTCCATGGCGAAGCCGCGCTGGAATCCTGGCTCGGCGCGTCATCGGCCGGTACGCCCTATGATCTCGTGCTGATGGACATCCAGATGCCGCTGCTCGACGGCATCGAAACGACCAAGCGCATCCGCGCGCATGAGGCGGCCAAAGGCGGCCACCACACGCCGATCCTCGCACTCACCGCCAATACGCTGGTGGAAGATCGCTACGCCTGCTTCGAGGCGGGCATGAACGGGTTTCTGATCAAGCCGCTCGATCGCGAGAAGCTGGAAGAGGCGCTGGCGGGGCTGGCGGCGGCGCGGGATCTGGCGATCTGACCTGGAATTTCATGGGAACCTGATCGGCCGGCAATCGATAATTGAAATCGATCGCGTCGCGCGTCACCATCCTCCGTGGCATTTGCAACGGAGGATGTCGCGCATGAACGTGCTTTGCCGCCTCGCCGTCATATCCCTTCTCTGTGGTTCCACCCAAGCCAACGCGGCCGACACGCCGAACTTGGTCGCCTCGCTCAAGCAAGGCGGCTACGTGCTGGTGTTTCGGCACACCGCCACCGACGACAGCCAAAAGGATGTCTACCCTTTCAAATTCGACGACGTGAGCGCCCAGCGTCAGCTCAGTGAAAAGGGCCGGGACATGGCGCGCCAGATCGGGACGTCGATCAGGGAACTCGCGATCCCGATCGGCGACGTCTACACCAGCCGGCTGAACCGCGCGATCGAGGCGGGCAAGCTGATCTCCGGCCGCGAGGTCACGCCGGTCGAAGCATTGACGGACAGCAGCAACGCCAGCGCATCGGGAATGGCAAACCCGACCGGTGCAAATGCAAAGGCCGGACAGGCCGTACGCCAGCTCGTCGATGCGGCTCCGAAGGCCGGCACCAACACGTTCCTCGTTACGCACAAGACCAACATCGCCGATGCCTTCGGCAAGGACGCCGGCGACGTGCAGGAAGGCGAAGCCTTCGCCTACCGGGCAAGTACCACCGGTGCGGCCGCTTTCGTGGGGCGCATCAAGCCTGCCGATTGGAGCGCGAAGGCAGGCAAGTGACGGCTGGAGCAAGAGCGACATACCGGCCGGAGCCCCATGTGGGCGGCCGGGCGAGGCATTATCCTCGAGATTCTGTGATTAGACGCGGCCCGCGATGTTTCCCAGGCCACTCAAACGCGTCGTTGGAGGCCGGCACCTTGCCGCTCAGCGATCGTCCCAATCGCCACACGGGCACCGCAAGGACAGATCCCCAAAGGATGCTGTTTCCAAGAACAGCTGCCCACTGTAGCGCGGCCGATAATCCCTTGGTCTGGACGTGAGAGACGGGCCAAAAGAGCGTGTCTGTCAGTGCCCTGGCCAGACTTTCGGCTTGGCTGATATTGCCGGCCGAGTCGAAGCGTCCCATCGCCAGGGAATGACTGATGAGAAGAGTGCTCAACGCCAACAAGAGATGAGCCGTTGCCAGAAATGCGGCGGTCGGGAGGTATCTTGGACGCTTCATTTCGACTTCCAGCGCCATGATTGATCGCGCTGCAGGACGAAGCTACAGCCGCCTGAGCGCCACGCTCGCCACCGTGTGGTCGGCGCCCTTCTTCAGGATCAGCGTCGCGCGGGGGCGGGTCGGCAGGATGTTGTCCTCGAGATTGGCGAGGTTGGTACGCTCCCAGATCGCGATCGCGGTGGCGGTGGCTTCCTCGTCCGACAACAGCGCGTAGCGGTTGAAGTAGGATTTCGGATTGGTGAATGCGGTGTCGCGCAGCGACAGGAAGCGCCGGATGTACCACTGTCGCAGCGCGGCTTCGTCGGCATCGATATAGACCGAGAAATCGAAGAAGTCGGAGACCACGGGCACGGCTTTGCCGTCGCGCGGCAGCTTGCCTGTTTGCAGCACGTTGACGCCCTCGACGATCAGGATGTCGGGCTGGTCGATCTCGGCCCACTCGTTCGGCACGATGTCGTAAGTCAAATGCGAATAGACCGGCGCGCGCACATGGCGGCGGCCGGCCTTGATGTCGGAGAGGAAGCTGAGCAGCAGCGGCAGGTCGTAGCTCTCCGGAAAACCCTTCTTCTGCATGATGCCCTGCCGCTCCAGCACGGCGTTGGGATACAGAAATCCGTCGGTGGTGATCAGCTCGACCTTGGGACGCGGCGACCAGCGCGCCAGCAGCGCCTGAAGCACGCGGGCCGTGGTGGATTTTCCAACCGCCACCGAACCGGCGACGCCGATGATGTAGGGCACCTTGCGGTCGCGGATGTTGAGGAACTGGCGCTCTGCGTAATAGAGCCGCTGCATGGCATCGACATAGATCGACAGCAGGCGCGACAGCGGCAGGTAGATGTCCTCGACTTCCTGGAGATCGAGCCGGTCGTGCAGCGAGCGCAGGCGATCGAACTCGCCCGGCTCCAGGGTCATCGGCGTGTCGTCGCGCAGCCGCGCCCATTGCTCGCGCGTATAGACGCGGTACGGATTATACTGCTGCTCGGGTGCGCGGATATCCATGACGCGATCTTTCCACCTCGGCTAGTTGCCGCCCTTGCGCGACGCCTTCTCTTCCAACCCTGACATCGAAGTCCGCTTGTCCAATGCGGCTTCGACCTCTTCCAGCTTTACGCCGCGGACCTTGAGCAGCACAAGGAAATGGTAGAGCAGATCGGCGCCTTCGGCGATCAGATGCGCGCGATCGTTTTCGACTGCTGCGATTACGGTTTCGACTGCTTCCTCACCGAACTTCTTGGCGCAATGTTCGGCGCCCTTGTCGAGAAGCTTGCGGGTATAGGACGTCTCGCCATCCGCTGCCGCGCGGGCGTCGATGGTCTCGGCCAGATCGTGGATCGTGAAACGCGGCATACAAAATACTCGGAAAACGCGCCTTGGCCGATTGCCCTGGCCGGTTATCTGACGGGACAAGCCGGTCCCGCCAATCGTGTAGCATTTTTATGGACGGGAGTCGTCAGGCATCGAGGCGCATGGCCAGCCCGCGCCGGGCCATGTGCTCCTTGGCTTCGCGGATGGTGAATTCCCCGAAGTGGAAGATCGAGGCAGCCAGCACGGCGGTGGCGTGGCCGTTGCGAATACCGTCGACGAGGTGGTCGAGATTGCCGACACCGCCCGAGGCGATCACGGGAACGGGAATGCTGTCGGCAATCGCGCGGGTCAGCGGGATGTCGAAACCCTGCCTTGTGCCGTCGCGGTCCATCGAGGTGAGCAGGATTTCACCAGCGCCGAGTGAGACCACCTCCTGGGCATATTCGATGGCGTCGATGCCGGTCGAGTTGCGGCCGCCATGGGTGAAGATCTCCCAGCGCTCTCCGCCACCGGCGCGCTTGACCCGCTTGGCGTCGATCGCGACCACCACGCACTGCCCGCCGAATTTCTCGGCGGCTTCCTTGACGAACTCACGCCGCGACACCGCGGCGCTGTTGATCGAGACCTTGTCGGCGCCGGCACGCAGAAGCGTCTTGATATCGTTGACCTCACGCACGCCGCCGCCGACGGTCACGGGCATGAAGCAGGCTTCGGCGGTGCGCCGGACCACGTCCAGCATGATGCCGCGGTTCTCATGGGTCGCGGTGATGTCGAGAAAAGTGAGCTCGTCGGCGCCCGCGGCGTCATAGGCGATCGCCGCTTCGACGGGGTCGCCGGCATCGCGCAGGTCAACGAAGTTGACGCCCTTGACGACGCGGCCGTCCTTGACGTCGAGGCAGGGGATCACGCGCACCTTGAACATGTGTCAGCTCCTAGGCGGCGCGCGCGTCGCGGATCAATGTGAGGGCGGCTGCCGGTTCGAGGCGGCCATCGTAAAGCGCGCGGCCGGCAATCGCACCGGCGAGCTTTTTCGCGCGCGGCGTCAGCATCGCCTTGACGTCCTCGATCGAGGCGAGGCCGCCGGAGGCGATCACGGGGATGGAGATCGCATCTGCGAGCGCAATGGTGGCATCGAGATTCAGGCCCTTGAGCAGGCCGTCGCGCGCGATGTCGGTGAAGATGATCGCGGCGACGCCGGCATCCTCGAAACGCTGCGCGATCTCCAGCACCGTCACCTGCGAGGTCTCGGCCCAGCCTTCGACCGCGACCTTGCCGTCACGTGCATCGAGGCCGACCGCGACGCGGCCGGGGAATTTTTTTGCGGCAGCCTTCACCAATTCAGGATCGCGCACCGCGGCGGTGCCGATGATGACCCGGGTGATGCCCTTTTCGAGCCAGGCTTCGACAGTCGCGAGATCGCGAATGCCGCCACCGAGCTGCACCGGAATCCTGATCGTCTTCAGCATCGCCTCGACCGCCTCGGCATTCACCGGCTTGCCGGCAAACGCACCGTCGAGATCGACAACGTGGAGATACTCAAAGCCCTGCGCAACAAAGCTCTCGGCCTGCGCGGCGGGATTGAGGTTGAATACGGTCGCACGCGTCATGTCGCCTTGCTCGAGGCGCACGCATTGGCCGTTCTTGAGGTCGATCGCGGGGAAGAGAATCACGGTTTCCATCGCAAGAAGTTCGAGATCAGGGCCAGACCGAAGCGCTGGCTCTTCTCGGGATGAAACTGGGTGCCGATGGCCGTATCCTTTGCGACGATCGCGGTGACAGGCCCGCCGTAATCGGCGCGCGCGAGCACGTCCGCCTCGTTGGCCGCATTGAGGTGATAGGAGTGCACGAAATAGGCGTGCTGGCCTTTGGGCCCGAGCGGCAGCTTGTTCAGCACCGGATGCTCGCGCAGCACATCGAGCGTGTTCCAGCCCATGTGCGGGATCTTCAGGCTTTCGTCGCGCGGCGTGATCTTCTCGACGTCGCCGCCGACCCAGTTCAGCCCTGGCGTGATCACATGTTCCTTGCCGCGGGTGGCGAACAGCTGCATGCCGACGCAGATGCCGAGCATCGGCCGCGCCTTGACACGCACTGCCTCGGTGATCGCCTCGACCATGCCGTTGACCGCATCGAGCCCGCGCCGGCAATCGGCGAAGGCGCCGACGCCCGGCAGCACCAGACGATCGGCGCTGTAGGCCTGGTCGGGATCGCTTGTGACGAAGACCTTTTGCGGGTTCTCCATGCTGCGCGCAGCGCGCTCGAACGCCTTGGCGGCGGAATGCAAATTGCCGGAACCGTAATCGATGATGGCGACACTCATCTTGACCCTCCCGGTTCCGGAAACAAACCAATGATGCCGCCCGCCGGCATCGGCGGCGGGCTTGAGAATTGCTGCCCCGGCACGTTGCGGGTCGGCGGCGGGCCACCGCGATCGACGGCCCATTGATCGTTGACGATGCCGCGCTGCTTCTGGCTCCAGCGCTCGAAGAAGCGGCGCTCGGCGGTGTCCTCGTCGTCGGAAATCACCACGTCGAGCTGCCGCCATTTACCGCGCGACAGCGTCCAGCGGCGCAGGCTGGAGGCCTCGAAACCCATCAGCAGCGCGACGATGATGTCGGCGAAGAAGATCGAGCTGCGTCCGATTCCGAGGCTGGACAGCCCGGCGTTGAACGCGGCGACGAAGATCACCCAGCCGATCAGCGCCAGCCACAGCCGATTCCACAGCAGCCAGAGCGGGCCGAAAATCATCGCCCAGAAATGGAAGCCGTCGCGTACGAAGACGAACTTCTCGGTCGCGCGCAGATCGGCTCCGGCAGGAGAGGGAGCATGAACTGTGTAGACAGGCATGGTGATGCCCCGTTCTCTAATTTCAGTGATACCGCAAGCGGCGCGTGCCGCCGGCCCGAGATGTCAGCCGCCGAGCGAGCCCTTGGTGGACGGGATTTCGCCCACCGTCTTCGGGTCGATCGCAACCGCCGTCCGCAGCGCCCGCGCCAGACCCTTGAAGCAGGATTCGGCGATATGGTGGCTGTTATCGCCATATAGGGTCTCGACGTGGAGAGTCACGCCGGCGTTCATGGCGAAGGCCTGGAACCACTCGCGCACCAGCTCGGTGTCGAACTCGCCGATCTTGTGGCGGGGAAAGTCGACCTTGAACACCAGGACCGGGCGGCCCGAGATGTCGATGACCACGCGCGACAGCGTCTCGTCCATGGGCATATGCACGCCGGCATAGCGGGTGATGCCCGCCATGTTGCCGAGCGCCTGCTTGATGGCCTGGCCGAGCGCGATGCCGGTGTCTTCGGTGGTATGGTGATAATCAATGTGCAGATCGCCCACCGCCTTGACCGTGAGGTCGATGCGGGAATGGCGGGCGAGGAGATCGAGCATATGGTCGAAAAAGCCGATGCCGGTCGCGATATTGGATACGCCGGTGCCATCGAGGTTCACTGATACCTCGATGTCGGTTTCCTTGGTCTTGCGCTTGATCGTCGCGGTGCGCATGGAAAATCGGTTTCCATTCTGGTTTGAGCCGAAAACGCCGGTCTTTTAACAGCCAAATGACACCTTCGCTACTGCGGGAACGGCTGGCCGGGCTGCTACTTCTGCCTATGGTGAGCGAAATCGGGCCCGGAGCGGCCCGTTGTGCAGCGGCTCCTGACCGCCTAAATCAGCCCGGACAACGAGGTTCATTCATGCAGGACTCCCCAAACAGCTCGCCGGGCTGGCACGGCACCACGATTTTGACCGTCCGCAAGGGCGGCACGGTGGTGGTCGGTGGCGACGGCCAGGTCTCGATTGGCCAGACCGTGATCAAGTCCAATGCCAAAAAGGTCCGGAAACTCGGCAAGGGCGATGTCATCGGCGGCTTTGCCGGCGCCACCGCCGACGCCTTCACGCTCTTTGAGCGCCTGGAAGCCAAACTCGAGCAATATCCGGGGCAATTGACCCGGGCCGCCGTCGAGCTCGCCAAGGACTGGCGTACCGACCGTTATTTGCGGCGGCTGGAGGCCATGATGATCGTGGCCGACAAGGACGTCTCTTTGGTCCTGACCGGCACCGGCGATGTGCTGGAGCCCGAGGCCGGCGTGATGGCGATCGGCTCCGGCGGCAATTACGCGCTTGCGGCGGCCCGAGCCCTGCTCGACACCGACAAGGACGCCGAGACCATCGTCCGCCGTTCCCTCGACATCGCCGCCGACATCTGCGTCTACACCAACCGCAACGTCACCATCGAAGCCCTGTCGGCCGGCTAGGGTTTCAAACTTCGACATCAAAACTGCGCTCTCCGCGTCATTGCGAGCGAAGCGAAGCAATCCAGACTGGCACTGCGGAGAGTATCTGGATTGCTTCGTCGCTCTGCTCCTCGCGATGACGGAGGTGATAGCTGGAAAGTGACTTCGATTTCTGCCTTACTTCCGATGACCCCCCTTCATTGCTGATGATGCGCAATTCATGACGCTCGCGATTTCCGAGAAAGCCAAGACGGCGATCCCGCCGACCTACTGGGTCGGCATCGCGCTGCTATTGCTGGCGCTGCAGGCCTCGATCCTGTTTGCGATGGGGCGGGTGCCGATCTGCACCTGCGGCTATGTCAAGCTATGGCATGGCGTGGTGAACAGCTCGGAGAATTCGCAGCACATCGCCGACTGGTACACCTTCTCGCATGTCCTGCACGGCTTCCTGTTCTACGGATTGACCTGGCTGCTGTTCGTGCGCCTGCCGTCGCCGCAACTCTCATGGCCCGCGCGGCTGATCATCGCGATGCTGATCGAAGGTACCTGGGAAATCGTCGAGAATTCGCCGTTCATCATCGAGCGCTACCGCGCCGGCACGATCTCGCTGGACTATTTCGGCGACAGCATTGTCAATTCGATCTCGGACACGCTGTCCATGATGCTGGGCTTCCTCGCCGCGCGCCTGCTGCCTGTCCCAGTGACCGTCCTGCTAGGAGTCGCCTTCGAAATCATGCTCGCGCTGCATATTCGCGACAATCTGACGCTCAATATCCTGATGCTGATCCATCCGATCGAGGCCGTGAAACAATGGCAATCGGGTCCGCCGATCATCTGACGACAAAAAGCAGCTTGTCCTGCCCCGCATCTGACCCTAGCTAAGGTCCCATGACAGACTTTTCTCCCCGTGAAATCGTTTCCGAACTCGACCGTTTCATCGTCGGCCAGGCCGATGCCAAGCGGGCCGTCTCGATCGCGCTGCGTAACCGCTGGCGACGGCAGCAACTCGAAGGCTCCTTGCGCGAAGAGGTACTGCCGAAAAACATCTTGATGATCGGCCCGACCGGCGTCGGCAAGACCGAGATCGCGCGGCGGCTCGCCAAGCTGGCGAACGCACCGTTCCTGAAGGTCGAGGCGACGAAATTCACCGAGGTCGGCTATGTCGGCCGCGACGTCGAGCAGATCGTGCGCGACCTCGTCGAGGTCGCGATTGCCCAGGTCCGCGAGCGCAAGCGCAAAGACGTGCAGGCACGCGCGCAACTTGCCGCCGAGGAGCGCGTGCTCGACGCGCTGGTCGGCGCCAATGCCAGCGCGGCAACGCGGGACTCTTTCCGCAAAAAGCTGCGGGCAGGCGAGCTCAACGACAAGGAAATCGAGATCGAGACGCAAGGCGGCGGCAGCGGCTTTCCGATGTTCGAGATCCCGGGCATGCCCGGCGCCCAAATGGGCGCGGTTTCGATCGGCGACATTTTCGGCAAGCTCGGCGGACGCAGCAAGACGCGGCGGCTGACGGTGGGGAGCTCGCACGAGATCCTCGTCAACGAGGAGTCCGACAAGCTGCTCGACAGCGATCAGTTGACGCAGGAGGCGATCAGCGCGGTCGAGAACAACGGCATCGTGTTTCTCGACGAGATCGACAAGATCTGCGCACGCGAAGGTCGCGCCGGCGGCGACGTGTCGCGCGAGGGCGTGCAGCGCGATCTGTTGCCTTTGATCGAGGGCACGACCGTTTCGACCAAGCACGGCGCGGTGAAGACCGACCACATCCTGTTCATCGCCTCCGGCGCCTTCCACGTCGCAAAACCGTCCGACCTCCTGCCGGAACTGCAGGGCCGCCTGCCGATCCGCGTCGAGCTGCAGGCACTGACCCGCGACGACATGCGCCGCATCCTGACCGAGCCCGAGGCTTCGCTGATCAAGCAATATGTCGCGCTGATGCAGACCGAGGGCGTCACGCTCGACATCACCGACGACGCCATCGACGCGCTCGCGGACGTCGCGGTGGCGGTGAATTCCACCGTCGAGAACATCGGCGCGCGGCGGCTCCAGACCGTGATGGAGCGGGTGCTGGACGAGATCTCCTTCACCGCTCCCGACCGCGGCGGCGAGACCGTCAAGATCGACGCGGATTTCGTGCAGAAGCACGTCGGCGACCTCGCCAAGAACGCGGATCTGAGCCGGTTCATTTTGTAATTTCGGGCGGTCGCGCTATCAGTTACCGCGTGACCGCTCGCATCATGCAAAACCCCTGGCGCCTTCTGCTCGCGATCAACGTCGCGGTCATCGTCGGCGTCTTCGTTCACAAGATCCAGCTGCCGCCTTACGTCCCCTACATCCACCTTCTGGTCGATTACCATTTCGGCTTCGTCAAGCGCGCGCTGATCGGGGCGGTCGTCGCGCTGTTCACGGACAAGGTGCCGGTATGGCTGGTGTTCGCGCTCGGCGGCGTGACGTGGCTGGTGACGCTCGCCCTTTATGCAAGACTGTTCCAGAAGACGTTCGGCTTCACCGCAAGGACGCTGCCGCTGTTCGTCTTCATCGCGGGCTCGCCGTTCTTCCTCAAGAACTTCATGCACACGCTTGGCCATTTCGACATCTATGGCTGCGCGCTGGCGATCATCCTGCTGCTGGTGCCGGCGGGCTCACTGCTGTTCGTGGCTTTGGCCGCGCTGTTCTCGATCATCCTGGTGCTGGTCCACCACATCCATCTCCTGATGTATGTGCCGACCATCATCGCCATCGTGGTGATCAGGCACTATCTGACGCACGGTTGCGATCGCACCAACGTCGCATTCGGCATCATTGCGTTGCTTGTCGTCTCCGCGCTGTTCTTCGCTGCGCAGTTTGTGGGAACGATGCCGATCCCGGAAGCGGATTTCGTGGCGTATCTGAAAACCCGGATGGCCGATCCGTCGCGGACCGAGCTGCTGCAATTCGCCTACATCTGGTACCAGCCGCTGGCGCAGGAGATTTCCGACACCTGGGGCCGCCTGCCCCACAACATCCTGGGCGTGCCCGTATTCGCGCTGCTGATCTGGCTGCATACGCCGCTGTGGCGCTATTTTTCGAACCTGATCGCTGCACTTGCAAAAGACACGCACCGCCGTCTCGTGGTCGCTGCGCTCGCCGGCGTCAGCCTCGCCTACCTCGTGATGTTCGCGATGGTGTTCGACTATTCGCGCTGGATCTCGAACTGGGCGGTCTGCATGTTCCTGATCCTGCACGCGGTGAAGATGCTGCCCGCCGCGCGCGAGACGCCGCCGATTCCATCAGAAGATCAAAAGACCAATATTTTCGGCCTGATCATCACGCTGATCCCCCGCGTCGGAATCGTACGGCCTTTTTAGACGGTGCGCTCCCTCTGCCGCTTGCGGGAGAGGGCTGGGGAGAGGGTGTCTCCGCAGAGGGGTTCCAAAAGGAGAGAGCCCTCGCCCGCCGCGCTCTTCAAGCGCGCGGTTAAAATCTCGCCCGGCGAATCCGCACGTAGAGCGCGCCCTCGCCGCCATGGCCGATACCGGCTTCCTCGAAGCCGACGACGAAGGTACGGAATTCCGGCAGGCTCAGCCATTCCGGCACCTGGCGGCGCAGCACGCCGCTTTCGCCGCCGCTTCGCCCCTTGCCGGTGATGACGAGCACGAAGGTCAGGCCGTCATGGTGAGCGCGGTGCAGGAATCCGGTCAGCGCGCGATGGGCGCGCAACTGGGTCATGCCGTGCAGATCGAGGCGCGCCTCGATCTCGCTGCGCCCGCGCGAGAGTTTCGTTCGCTCACGCTTCCCAAGCGGCGCCAGCGGCGGAATGGCCGGTTTTGCGACGCGCGGCGCCGGGACGGCAGCGATCGGACGCGGCGATGGCGCAGGCCGCGCGGCAGGCGCGGCGGGTGAAGGCTCCGTGCGCGGCGCAGCTTGCGCCTTCGCCGCGCGATGCTTCCTCAGCGGCTTGACCTGCTTTGCGATCGTATCCCACAGCGCGCGTTCTTCCTCGCTCAGCGCGCGACGGCGCGGCGAGGGACGAGGCTCCGGCACGGGCGGACGGGACGATCGCTTCATTGCTGCCGATGGGGATGATTTTTCACCGGCCGCCGCGGCTCGCGAACAGGCTCTATCAGCGGGCGCGGCGCCGGCAGCGGGACCGGGTTGGCGACAGCGACCGTCTCACCTTTGCCTTGTGTCACGGCTGCGGCCGGAGCCGCCGTCTTGGTCGGATCCTTGGTCGGATCCTTGCTCGGATCCTTGGCGGAATCCTTCGCAGGCTCGGTTTGCGGAAACAGCTTTGCGATCTTCTCCGAGGGCCGCGGATCCGGCACCGGCAGCCGCGCGCCGCGCACTGTGGGATCGAGGCTCTTCGGCACCAGCATCACGAAATGCATGGCATGGCGCAGCCGCCCGGAGACCCGGCCAGCCTCCTGCCCTGCGCCGAAATAAAGATCGGCACGCGCGGGTCCGATGATGGCCGAGCCGGTGTCCTGCGCGATCATCAAGCGATGGAACGGCGTCTTCGCGCGTTCGGAATCGATCGGCAGCTCACCCTCGATGAAGAACGGGGTACCGTAGACGTGCAGCGATTTGTCGACCGCGATCGAGCGGCCGGCCGTCAGCGGAATACCTTGCGCGCCGACCGCCTCGTCCTTGTCGGACAGATTGACCTCGCAGAAGAAGATGTAGGAACGGTTCTGGCGCCGCAGCTCCCTGGCGCCGTCAGGGGTCTGCGCCATCCACTCCCTGATCTTCTGCATCGACATCTCTTCCTTCGGAATGATGCCGCGCTCGATCAGGATGCGACCGACCGCCGTATAGGGATAGCCGTTATAGGCGTCGTAGTTGAGCCGGACCGTGCCGCCGTCGTCGAACTTGATCCGCGCCGAGCCCTGGATCTGGGCGAACAGCAGATCGGTCGGGTCCTTCAGCCAGGCAATCTCAAGTCCGCGGCCGGCGATCTTGCCGTCCTCGATCTCGGCGCGGTCGTAATACGGCACGAGCTTGCGGCGACCGATCTTGCGATACACCGGGCCCTTGTTGGGCAGGCTGACCGAATCCTGCTTGTAGCCGCGCACGAACAGGTTCGAGGGTCGGCGATAGACCGGGACGTTGTAGACATCGGTCTGCGTGCGCGATCCCTCCAGCACCGGCTCGTAATAGCCGGTGACGAAACCATCGGGCTCCCCGAGGCGGGAGATGCGCAACGGCGCGAAATTCTCCTCGAAGAAGGTTTTGGCTTTCGCGTCGTCAGCAAGCTCAAGTGATTTCGCTGCCCGACAGGGTTCGCTCAGCGAGGCCCCCAAAGCCTTCGGTTCGGGAGCGCCGGTCTGCGCGCTGATCGGACGGCAGCTCGCGCGAAACGTCTTATAGGCGGCGAGATGAGCGTCGTCGCTCCAGCCCTTTACGTCGGCCCAGGCCAGCGGCAGATATTGCGCGCCAGGGATTCCGAATGGCAGGGGAAGCTGCGGATACGGCAAGGCCCGCGGCGGCGCGGCGGGCAATTCCGGGAGATGATGGTGATGGCTGCGATAGTGGCGCCGCGCCGCCTCGGCGCCGAGCGAAAACGACGATAGCGCGACGACAGCTGCGCAAAGCGCCGTCGCGCTGGTCTTCAGGAAAGCCTTAATTCGCGCTTCCGGTGCCAACCAGCTTCCAGTTCGGATCGCGAGAGGTGATGTCGCGGGCGAAAGTCCAGATGTCGGTGATGTCGGCGACGGTATCGGCGCTGCCGTCGACGATGTTGCCGGCCTTGTCCCGGGTCGCCGAGATCATCTGCGAAACGAAGCGGATCGTGAGCTGGGCGGTACGGTCGCGCAGCTCGGCGCCGACGAGCTCGGCCTTGTCGATCGAGACGAAGCGCGTCTCGGTCTTCTGCTCGTTCTTCTCGCGCTCCTTGATGGCGGCATCGAAGCTGTCATAGACCTCCGACGACAACAGGTCGCGCAGCGCGCGGCGGTCGCCATTGGCAAAGGCCAGCACGATCATCTCATAGGCGCCACGGGCGCCGGAGATGAAATGGCGTGGATCGAAGGTGGAATCCTTTTCGACGATGCCGTCCAGGCCCTGCGCCAGCACGGTGCCCGGCTCGGTCAGGCCCTTCCAGCGGTCGGAAGGCGGGGCCGGCTCGGCCGTCGGCGCCAACGGGGCCTGGTCGATGACCTTGCCCGGCATGGTCACGACGTTCTTGTCCTGGGCACCCTGGAGCGCGTTACGGTCGAACGGCGGCCGTTCGTTGCCCGTGCGCTGCCCCAGCACACTGCGCAGCCTCAGAAAGATGAAGACCGCCAGCGCCAGGAAGATGATGGTGTAGATGTCCACGTCGTATTCGCTTTCTAGTCTTCTGTAGATAAGGAGCCGTCCCGAAGGGGTCGTTGCCGGGAAAATCGATCCGGCCAGTAGACCGTTCCACACGGAAACGGCAAGTCTACGTCACCATTTTAGGTCCGCGCGTCAGGTCCGTGGGATGTAGGCACGAAACCTGGCCCGGCCAATGGCGCCTTTTGGCACAGCACCGAGTGTAGCGCGTTTTATGCTTAAGGGGAAACCCGATCCTGCCCGGAAATCGCGCATCTTCAATCGTTTAAGGCGCGACTTGGCTGGATCGGTGGGGGTGAACGACACCGCTGTCGGCGCGGCCTGAATTCCCCATCCGGGACCGTTCGTCCTTGTGGAACGAGGTAGCCCTATGTTAGCCAACCGCCGCGAAATTCAGCCCAATCGGGTAAGGAGACACTCTTATGACCAACGGTAACGGCACCCCTCCCGAAGCGGCCCAGGCTCCCCAGCTCAACGTGCTGGCGCAATATACCAAGGATCTCTCGTTCGAAAATCCGAACGCGCCCAGCTCGCTCCAGCAGCAGAGCCAGCCGCCCCAGATCAACATCCAGATCAATGTCAGCGCCAACAACCTCAGCGAACAGGAGTTCGAGGTGACCCTGTCGGTCGAGGGCAAGGCCGAGACCGCCGGCAAGATCATGTTTTCGTTCGAACTCGCCTATGCCGGCGTGTTCCGGATCTCCAATGTGCCGAAGGACAATCTGCATCCGCTGGTCATGATCGAATGCCCGCGCCTGCTGTTCCCGTTCGCCCGTGAGATCATCGCGACCGCCGTGCGCGACGGCGGGTTCCCGCCCCTGATGCTGGATCCGGTCGACTTCGTCGGTCTCTATCGTCAGAACATGGAGCGGCAAATGGCCGCTCCGCCGGCCGGTCAGGCCTAACCGGCCGAAGCGGCGGCTGGAGCGGGCAAGAACTCTTTCCAGATCGCCTTGTCGCCGAGGGTCGCGATGAAGGCCCGGTGGGCCTCGCGCTCGGCGTCTGAAATCCGCGGCGTGAGCGGCACCGGCCGCTGCCGCCGCGGCGCATCGGCAGCACCATTGACGCGCATCTCCTCGGCTTCCGAAGCCAGGAGCAGCTGCGATTGCCGCGCCCCGACCAGATCGACATAAACTTCCGCAAGCAACTCGGCGTCGAGCAACGCGCCGTGCTTGGTTCGGCGTGAATTGTCGATCGCATAGCGCGAGCAGAGATCGTCGAGCCGGTTCGACACGCCGGGATGCTTGCGCCGCGCCAGCAGCAGCGTATCGACCAGCCGCTCACGCGGGATCGCCGCGCGCTTGATCCGGTCCAACTCGGCGTTGATGAAACTGATGTCGAACGAGGCGTTGTGGATCACCAGCGGCGCGTCGCCGATGAACTCCAGAAACTCGTCGACGACCTCGTGAAACAGCTGCTTCGTCGTCAGAAACTCGGCCGACAGCCCGTGCACGGCAAAGGCTTCCGCCGGCATGTCCCTTTCGGGATTGATGTAGACGTGGAAACTCTGCCCCGTCGGCATGCGATTGAACATCTCGACGCAGCCGATTTCGACCAGGCGATCTCCACGCAGCGGATCGAGGCCGGTGGTTTCGGTGTCGAGAACGATTTCGCGCATGATTCAGGAAGCCGTGTAAGGCGGCGAATCAGGCTCGCCGCTGCGGCATCTTAACGACCTCGGCGAGGATGTGCGCGATTTGGGCGCGCACCGGTTCGAGTCCGTGTGAGGTATCCACCACGAAATCGGCACGCTTGCGCTTTTCCGCGTCGGGCGTCTGCTTGGCGATAATGGCGTCGAGCTTGGCCTCGTCCATCGTGCCGCGCGCCAGTACCCGCTCGCGCTGGAGTTCCGGAGACGTCGTCACGACGACCACGGCATCGACCCGCGTCTCGCCGCCCGTCTCGAACAGCAGCGGAATGTCCAGCACCACGACCGGCGCGTCAGCGGCGTCGGCGAAGAATTTGTTTCGAGAAGCGCCGAGCATCGGATGGACGATCTTCTCGAGCTGCTTGATGGCGGCGGGATCGTGCACCACACGCGCCGACAGTTTCGGCCGATCGACCTTGCCGTTCGCGGTGGTGCCGGGGAAGGCGGCCTCGATCGCGGGCGCAGCTTCGCCCTCATAGAGCTGATGCACGGCCGCATCGGCATCGTAGACGGGGACGCCGGCCTCCTCGAATAATTTCGCGGTGGTGGATTTGCCCATCCCGATCGAGCCGGTCAGTCCCAGGATTCGCATCAGTGCCCAGCCATATCTGCCATTCACACCGCAACTAGCCGCTCGCGCCGCAGGAACGCAAGCAGCGGCAGCAGCGGCAGGCCGAGAATGGTGAAGTGGTCGCCCTCGATACGCTCGAACAAATGGATACCCAGGCTTTCGAGCTGGTAGCCGCCGACGCTGGTGGCGACTGCATCGCCGGCGACGTCGAGATAGGCCGAAAGCTCAGCCTCGGTCATTTGCCGCATGGACAGGCGGGCGACCGAGACGTCCTCGAAGATGATCTCGCCATCGCGTGCTATCGCCACGGCGGAATTCAACTCATGGCACTTGCCGGAGAGATCGCGCAATTGCGCCAGCGCTTGGGAGCGCCCCGCAGGCTTGTTGAACAGGCGATCGCCAAGGGCCAGCGTTTGATCCGCACCGATGACGGTGCTTCCTGCATGATTGGCCGAGACTGCCCTGGCCTTTTCGCGCGCCAGCAGCAGGGCGATCTCGCCCGGACTCGAAAGCCCCGAGGCAGCCTGGATACCGCGCTCGTCGATATCAGCCGTGATCGCCTTGAACTCGAGCCCGGCATTGGCCAGCAGCATCTTTCGCGCGCTGCTCTGCGAGGCCAGGATCAACGAAGATTTGCCGAGCCACAGACCCATCGCAAGATTAATCCCAAGACTATTGAGAAGGCCGGTTACGCTGGCGATCGCTATAGAGCTTCATGATCGCCGCGGCGGTTTCCTCGATCGAGCGCCGCGTGACGTCGAGCAGCGGCCAATCGTGCTTGGCGCTCAGCTTGCGGGCGAATGCGACCTCCTCCGCGACTGACTGCCTGTCGATATAGGTGTCGCTGCTGGAATCGGCGCCCATCGAAAGCAGGCGGTTCTGGCGCACCTGAATCAAGCGTTCCGGCGTCGCATGCAAGCTCACGACCAGCGGTCGCGTTAACGTTTCCAATTGCAAGGGAACCGGAATGCCCGGAACCAGCGGCACGTTGGCAGTGCGGATGCCGCGATTGGCAAGGTAGATCGACGTCGGAGTCTTGGAGGTGCGGGAGACACCGACCAGCACCACGTCCGCGTCGTCGAGCCCTTCGACATGCTGACCGTCATCATGGATCATGGTGTAGTTCAGCGCGTCGATGCGCTTGAAGTATTCGGCATTGAGCACGTGCTGGGCGCCGACCCGGCCGGTCGTGGCAGCTCCGAGATACGCCTCGAACAATTGCATCACCGGGCCGATGATCGACAGGCTCGGAACATTGATCCCCTTGCACTTGTCCTCGAGCCTGGAAACCAGGTCCTTCTCAAGCAGCGTGAACAGCACGATTCCCGGCGCTTCCTCGATCTCGTCGAGCACACGATCGAGCTGTTTCTGGCTGCGCACCAGCGGATAGACATGCTCGACCGGGGTAACGTTGGCGTACTGGGCGGCAACGGCGCGTGCGACCGTGATCAGCGTCTCACCGGTGGAGTCGGAGACGAGGTGCAGATGGAAATAATTGTTCGAGGTCGGCACAAAAGCTCTTTGTATGAAGGCGGTGTGGTTTGTGGATTTCTGTGGAGCTTAACCGCTCGGAAACGGATGTGCGACAGCAGGGACGGGATAACCGCCAACTTTCTTCACACCACTGCCCCTGAGAACAAGTTCGACGCCCTGCCGAAAGGGAAACGGGATTGGGCCGATAACCCCCTTGATAAGCTGCCGACAGAAACGCGCAAGCCTTTGAAGCTGGTCGACTTATCGAAAGCGACCAGAGCGATCGGGTATATGTTGATGGATGTGAATAAGCGCGTGGCAACGGGCGGACTGAATTGTGTGAGTCCAATTCACCGTCACATAGACTCAAACCTTAAGAATCTAAGATTCTTATTGGAGAAGGGCGCTACGGACGGATAAGTGTGCAGGCAAGACCTTAACGGGTTCTTACTATCCCCAGTTCCCTTGCCTCGGCAGAAATCCGGACGCAGAAAAATGTTCGAAGACGTCTATCTCTGGATCAAGGCGCTGCATGTGATCGCCGTCATCTCGTGGATGGCGGGCATGCTCTACCTGCCAAGGCTGTTCGTTTATCATTGCGAAGCCGAGGTCGGCTCGAAGCAGTCGGAAACGTTCAAGATCATGGAACGGCGCCTGTTCAAGGCGATCATCAATCCCGCCATGATCGTCACCTGGCTCGCCGGGCTCTATCTCGCGTGGGCCGGTCATTGGTTCACCTTCGGCTGGCTGCACGTAAAACTGGCGCTGGTCCTGGCGATGTCGGCGGTCCACGGCTTTTTTTCGCGCTGGTTGAAGGATTTCGCCGCGGACCGGCGTCCACGAAGCCAGAAATTCTATCGGATTATCAATGAGGTACCAACTGCTCTGATGATTTTGATCGTCATCATGGTGATCGTGAAGCCGTTCTAGGCAAGGATTCGCGAACGATCGCTCAGCGCTTCGGCTTGCGGAGTGTGAGCCGATTTTCTATATTAGCGATATCCCACCCAACGCAGGCGGATGTGGTTGTGTCTGAGCTTTCCAAAAGCCGGACACCCCATCAGGTTTGAAGCCTCACCGGCGCTCTCCTTGCCAGACCTGCGGACCTTACATTCTCGCGTCCGCACTTCAGAGCCTCCTCGCACCCCTCCCCAGGTTACCCCACAGGACCACCCCAATGCGGGAAATTAAACTCCAGGACCTCAAGTCGAAGACGCCGGCCGAGCTCGTCTCGTTCGCGGAAGAGAACGGGGTCGAGAATGCCAGCACCATGCGCAAGCAGGAGCTGTTGTTTGCCATCCTCAAGCAGCTTGCGATCGCCGAGACCGACATCGTCGGCGAAGGCGTCGTCGAGGTTCTCTCCGACGGCTTCGGCTTCCTCCGCTCGCCTGATGCGAATTATCTGCCGGGCCCGGACGACATCTACGTTTCGCCCTCGCAGATCCGCCGTTTTGGCCTGCGCACCGGTGACACCATCGAAGGCCACATCCGCAGCCCGAAAGAGGGCGAGCGCTACTTTGCGCTGCTGAAGGTCAACACGCTCAATTTCGAGGACCCGGAAAAGGCCAAGCACAAGGTCAATTTCGACAATCTCACGCCGCTGTTTCCGAATCAGCGTTTCCGCATGGAAATCGACGATCCGACGCGGAAAGACCTGTCTGCGAGGGTGATCGACATCGTCGCGCCGATCGGTAAGGGCCAGCGCGCGCTGATCGTCGCGCCGCCGCGCACCGGTAAAACGGTGCTGATGCAGAACATCGCGCATTCGATCGCGCACAATCATCCTGAGTGCTATCTGATCGTGCTCTTGATCGACGAACGTCCGGAAGAAGTCACGGACATGCAGCGCTCGGTGAAGGGCGAGGTCGTCTCCTCGACCTTCGACGAGCCGGCGGTGCGCCACGTCCAGGTCGCCGAGATGGTGATCGAGAAGGCCAAGCGCCTGGTCGAGCATGGCCGCGATGTCGTGATCCTGCTCGATTCGATCACGCGCCTCGGGCGCGCCTACAACACCGTGGTGCCGTCATCCGGCAAGGTGCTGACCGGCGGTGTCGACGCCAACGCGCTGCAACGCCCGAAGCGCTTCTTCGGTGCCGCCCGCAACATCGAGGAGGGCGGCTCGCTGACGATCATCGCGACCGCGCTGGTCGATACCGGCAGCCGCATGGACGAAGTCATCTTCGAAGAGTTCAAGGGCACCGGTAACTCCGAGCTGATCCTCGACCGCAAGGTCTCGGACAAGCGGACCTTCCCGGCGATCGACATTTCCCGCTCCGGCACCCGCAAGGAAGAGTTGATCACCGATCCACTGGTCCTGAAGAAGATGTACGTGCTCCGGCGCATCCTGAACCCGATGGGTACGATGGATGGCATCGACTTCCTGCTCGACAAGCTGCGCTCGACCAAGAGCAATTCCGAGTTCTTCGACTCGATGAACACCTGAGCCAGGTGCAGCGTGGAAATCAGAGGGCGCCTCCGGGCGCCCTTTTCTTTTGTGCGGCTTTGTTGCAGCGAAGGTGCAGCATGGTTGGGCATTTTCGGCTTAACCCGATTTTATCATAAGTCTTTGATATTATTTTAGTAATAATAGAATTCTGGAATGCCACTTTAATCGGCGGCGAGCAATTTTATAGCAAACCTCGTCCCGGACATATTGCATCGCAATATGGATTTTGCTGCGGGAATTGGTGCAGCAAAACCACCCGATGCGTCGCCCGAAACTGACGTTTGCCTTTTCCCCATCAGCCGGACAAATAGGCCATGCATCCGCGAGACCAGACCATCTTTGCATTGTCGTCCGGCCGCCCGCCGAGCGCGCTCGCGGTGGTGCGTGTCTCCGGGCTAGGCGCCAGCCTGGCGCTAACGACGCTGGCAGGCAAGCTGACGGCGCCGCGGCAGGCCAGCCGCCGGTTGCTTCGTGACGGCGCGGGCCAGCCGATCGACGATGCGGTGGTGCTGTGGTTCCCGGGGCCGGCCAGCGCGACTGGCGAGGACGTCGCCGAATTTCACGTCCATGGCGGCCGCGCGGTGCTGGCCGCACTCCTCGCCGCTATTTCCGTAATTCCGAACATGCGCGCCGCAGAGCCCGGCGAGTTCACGCGGCGCGCGTTCGAGAACGGCAAGCTCGATCTGACCGAGGCGGAGGGCCTCGACGATCTCATTCATGCCGACACCGACCGCCAGCGCCGCCAGGCGCTACGGCAGTTGCAGGGCCTCCTCGGCAATCGCGCGCGCGACTGGCGTGAGCGCATCATCGAGGCCTCGGCCTTGATCGAGGCCGGCATCGATTTTTCCGACGAGGGCGATGTGCCCGCCGAGTTGAGGGCGCCTGCGGTCAAGGCGATCAGGGCCCTGCATGGTGAAATCGCAGAAGTCCTTGCGGGACAGGGACAAGCTGAACGTCTGCGCGACGGTCTGGTGGTTGCGATTGCGGGCGAGCCGAATGTCGGCAAGTCGACACTCATCAACCAGCTCGCGCGCCGCGACGTCGCGATCGTCTCGCCGCATGCCGGCACGACACGTGATGTGATCGAAGTGCAGCTCGATCTCGACGGCTATCCCGTCACGGTGATCGACACCGCCGGCATTCGCGAGACCGATGATCCGGTCGAGCAGGAGGGAGTCCGCCGGGCGCGAGCGCGGGCCGAAGACGCCGACCTCGTGTTGTGGCTGGTGGAGGGTGGCAGCGCTGTCGATCCGGACACGATGGGGTCGCTGGGGAAGTCCGGCAGCGGGAGCAGTCCCTCCAGCGGCTCGGTCTGGATCGTGCGCAACAAGATCGATCTCAGCGGGGTCAAGGACGCCAGGCCGCGCGGCGAGTTCGGAATCTCAGCGAGCCGGGGCGACGGCATTCCCGAGCTGGTCGATGCCCTCGTGAAATTCGCCGCGGACTTCTTCGGAACGACCGAGGGGGCCTTAGTGACCCGGGCCCGCCAGCGGGATCTGTTAGGCCGGGCATCGGACAGCTTGCGCCGGAGTCTGGAGCTTATAGAAGAGGGCGAGGAGCTTGCCGCCGAAGAACTGCGTGCTGCCGCCTATGCCTTGGGCCGGCTGTTGGGTCGGGTGGACGTCGAGGACGTCCTCGGGGCGATTTTCCAGAAATTCTGTATCGGAAAGTAGGGCTAGTTCTTCATTGTAGGACTAGATTGTAGGACCAGCTCTTGTTCCACTCTTTGGACTTTGGCTGAGGAAGAGTGGAGTTCCATGTGTTTCACGTGAAACATTGGCTCTTTGACTCGTTCTGCTTCGTGAAAAACAGGAGGCGGAACAAGGCACTGTCTACTGTGCATGGGGTTGTTTTCACGAAGAGCGTTCTGGCCTCGAAGTTCCGTTTCACGTGAAACAGCGTCCTCATTCAGTTTCCACTTCCGGCTTCCCGGTCTCTGGGATACAAGTCCGCCTATGCGAACAGAGCGAGAGAGCTTCGACGTCATCGTGATTGGCGGCGGTCATGCCGGCTGTGAGGCCGCGGCTGCTTCTGCCCGCATGGGCGCAGCGACCGCTCTGGTGACGCATCGATTCTCCACGGTCGGCGCGATGTCCTGCAATCCCGCCATCGGCGGTCTCGGCAAGGGCCATCTGGTTCGTGAGGTCGATGCCCTTGATGGTCTGATGGGCCGCGTCGGCGATGCCGGCGGAATCCAGTTCCGTGTTCTCAACCGTCGCAAGGGACCGGCTGTCCGTGGACCGCGCGCGCAGGCGGACCGAAAGCTCTATGCCGCCGCGATGCAGACGGCGATCCGGGAGACCGAGGGTCTTTCCGTTGTCGAGGGCGAGGCGGACGAGCTGATCGTGATCGAGGGCCGCGTGACCGGCTTGCGTCTAGCGGATGGGCGCGAACTTCGAGCAGGGGCCGTGGTCGTCACCACCGGCACCTTCCTCCGCGGCCTGGTCCATCTCGGTGAGAAGAACTGGCCGGCCGGCCGGGTTGGCGAGCCTCCTGCGATCGGCCTTTCGACCTCCTTTGAGCGAGCCGGGTTCACCCTTGGACGGCTCAAGACGGGGACTCCGCCGCGTCTGGATGGTACGACGATCGACTGGTCTGCCGTCGAGATGCAGCCGGGCGACGAGCCTCCGGAGCCGTTTTCGGTGATGACCGAGCGGATAACCACGCCGCAGATCCAGTGCGGGATCACCCGGACCACGTCCGCGACCCACGAGGTGATCCGGGCCAATGTGCATCGTTCCCCGATGTACTCCGGCCAGATCAAGAGCTCCGGACCGCGCTATTGCCCCTCGATCGAGGACAAGATCGTTCGCTTCGGCGATCGCGACGGTCACCAGATCTTCCTGGAGCCGGAAGGTCTCGACGATAGCACCGTCTATCCCAACGGCATCTCGACTTCGCTGCCGGAGGAGGTCCAGCTCGCCATCCTCGCAACCATTCCCGGCCTGGAGCGGGTGAAGATGGTCCGGCCGGGCTATGCCATCGAATACGACCACGTCGATCCCCGGGAACTCGATCCGACTCTCCAGACCAAGCGACTTCGCGGTCTATTCCTGGCCGGGCAGATCAACGGCACGACCGGCTACGAGGAAGCCGCCGGCCAGGGCATCGTGGCCGGGCTGAATGCGGCGCTGGCCGCCAGCGGCGCCGAACTGACGGTGTTCGATCGTGCCGATGGCTATCTCGGTGTGATGATTGACGACCTCGTCACTCGCGGCATCAGCGAGCCGTATCGGATGTTTACCTCAAGGGCCGAGTACCGGCTGACGCTGCGCGCCGACAATGCCGATCAGCGTCTGACCGAGAAGGGCATCGCCTTGGGCTGTGTTGGCTGCGCCCGAACGCTGCATCATCGGGCCAAGATGGACGCTCTGAATGCGGCACGAGTGCTATCGAAGTCACTGACGATCACCCCAAACGAAGCCATCAAGCACGGGCAGTCCCTGAACCGGGATGGCCAGCGTCGATCGGCCTTCGAGCTGATGGCGTATGCCGACATCGGCTGGAGCCAGGTCCGCGCGATCTGGCCGCAGCTCTCTGCCATTGATCCCGTCATTGCGACCCATCTCGAGATCGATGCCAAGTACGATGTCTATCTGGAGCGCCAGAGCGCGGACGTCGAAGCCTTCAGGCGGGATGAGGGGATGGTGCTGTCGGACGTCGATTACCAGCAGGTCCCCGGTCTTTCCAATGAGGTCCGGGCCAAGCTGGAGAAGACGCGGCCGTTCACCGTCGGCCAGGCCGGCCGGATCGACGGCATGACTCCGGCGGCGCTCGGCATCCTCGCGGCCTATCTTCGCCGTGAGGCGCGGAAGGCTTCCAAAGCAATCGCATAGGCGTTTCACGTGAAACAACGCGGGCCGGGCGGCGGCAGATCGTCATCAGGAAAACCCTCGGCGGGCGAGGGCACTGGTCTTCGCTCCGAACCGGCGCCGATCAGGCCGAAGCTCGACAAGGCCAGCGCCAACGATCAGTCGCTGGACTCCATCGTCGCTGCCGACAAGATCGCGGCGCTCAAGCTCGCGCCCGTTTCACATGAAACGGAAGCCCGGCTCGATCGCTACATCGCACTGCTCCGGGAATGGCAAGCCAAGACCAACCTCGTCGCGCCCTCGACGTTGCCGCATCTCTGGACCCGGCACATCGCCGACTCGCTTCAGCTCGTGGCGCTCGCGCCGTCGGCCAAACGCTGGGCCGACCTCGGCAGCGGCGGCGGTTTTCCTGGGGTCGTCCTCGCCTGCGCCATGGCGGGGACCGCCGAGGCGAGCGTCCATCTGGTCGAGCGAACCGCCAAGAAGGCGGCCTTCCTGCGCGAAGCTATTCGCGTCACGACATCTCCGGGAGTCGTACATCTCGCCGAGATCAGGGATAATGTGGATAGAATCACCGGCCCGGTCGATTGCGTCACCGCGCGTGCGCTGGCTCCGCTACACCAGCTCATCGGCTTTGCGGAGCCGCTGATGCGCCAGGGCGCAAAAGCGTTGTTTCTCAAGGGTCAAGATGTAGAGTCTGAATTGACCGAAGCCACTAAATATTGGAATATTCAGCCGCAGCTCCACCAAAGCCGGACAGGTGACGGTTGGATCGTCGAGCTGGCTTCCGCCGAACGGCGCGGGTGAGGCGTTCAGGGGTCGAGTGGGGAATTTGCGATGAGCGTGATTGACGAACCGCAGCAGGAACAGACCGCCGCCGTCCCCCAGGGCCATCCGCGCATCCTGGCGCTGGCGAATCAGAAGGGCGGCGTGGGAAAGACAACCACGGCGATCAATCTCGGCACGGCGCTCGCGGCGATTGGCGAACGCGTCCTGATCGTCGATCTCGATCCGCAGGGCAACGCCTCGACTGGCCTCGGCATCGATCGCCGCAACCGCTCCTGCTCGACCTATGACGTTCTGGTGGGCGAGGCGAGCCTGCGAGAAGCGGTGGTGTCGACTGCCGTGCCGCGGCTGCATATCGCGCCCTCGACCATGGATCTCTCCGGCCTCGAGCTCGAGCTCGGCACCACGCCCGGTCGTGCCTACAAGCTGCGTGACGCGATCAGCACGCTCAACAACAACGTCTCGCCCGACGCCGATTACACCTACGTGCTGATCGACTGTCCACCCTCGCTCAACTTGATCACTGTGAACGCGATGGCGGCTTCCGACGCGATCCTGGTGCCGCTGCAGTGCGAGTTCTTCGCGCTCGAAGGTCTGTCGCAATTGCTGCAGACGGTGGAGCAGGTGCGCTCGACGCTCAATCCGAACCTGTCGATCCACGGCATCGTGCTGACCATGTTCGACTCGCGCAACAACCTCTCGAACCAGGTCGTTGCCGACGTCCGGCAGTTCATGGGCGAAAAGGTCTACAAGACCATGATCCCGCGCAACGTGCGCATCTCGGAGGCGCCGTCCTACGGCAAGCCGGTGTTGGTCTACGATCTCAAATGCGTCGGCAGCGAAGCTTACTTGCGGCTCGCCACCGAAGTGATCCAGCGCGAGCGCGAGCTGCGGACGACGCATTGAAGCTGCGCTAATTCGTAGGATGGGTAGAGCGCAGCGAAACCCATCATCGAACGCGCCAACAGCGATGGGTTTCGCTTCGCTCTACCCATCCTACAAGTTTCGAGAATTCAGTTCTGGAGTGCTGCACCGTGAATCCAAGGGAGCTGACGATGGCCGATGAAGCGCGTTCGCGATTGGGCCGGGGTCTTGCGAGTCTGATCGGGGACGTCGGCGGCGAGGCTCAGCATGTCGACCGCCCGCGCGCGCAGCGCAAGGTGCCGATCGAATTCATCAAGCCCAATCCGCGCAACCCGCGCCGCGCCTTTTCGGAGGCCGAGCTCAAGGAGCTCTCTGACTCCATCAAGCAGCATGGCGTGATCCAGCCGATCGTGGTGCGTCCGGTGAAGGGCGTGCAGGACCGCTTCGAGATCATTGCCGGCGAGCGTCGCTGGCGTGCTTCGCAGATGGCCGGCCTGCATGAAGTGCCGATCGTGCCGGTCGACATCAGCGACAGCGATGCGCTGGAGTTCGCGATCGTCGAGAACGTGCAGCGCGAAGACCTCAACCCGATGGAAGAAGCGCTCGGATATCACGCGCTCGCCAACGAGTTCAAACGCAGCCAGGACGACATCGCCAAAGTCGTCGGCAAGAGCCGCAGCCACATCGCCAACATGATGCGGCTGACGAAGCTGCCCGACGAGGTGCAAGCCTTGATCACGAGCGGCGAGCTGACCGCAGGTCACGCCCGTGCGCTGATCGGCGTGCCCGATCCGCTCACGGCCGCCAAGCGCATCGTCGAAGAGGGCCTCAACGTGCGCCAGACCGAGGCGCTGGCGCATGAAGAGGGCGTGCCGGAACGCAAGCCGCAGAAGGCGCGCACGGGGGCGAAGGAAAAGGACCCAGACACGGTCGACCTGGAGAAGCGCGTCAGCGACGCGCTCGGCCTCAAGGTCACCGTGAGCCACCGCGACCCCGGCGGCTCCGTCCAGATCAACTATCGCAATCTCGACCAGCTCGACGAGGTAATGCGGCGGCTGGCAAAGGGCGCGCTGTAGGCCGTCATTCGTACTCTCTTACCCTCACCCTGAGGAGCTGCGAAGCAGCGTCTCGAAGGGCAAGGGCCCGGGCCTTCATCCTTCGAGACGCGCGCAAGAGCGCGCTCCTCAGGATGAGGAATTAACGCCCATCCACACGTCATTGCGAGCGCAGCAAAGCAATCCAGAATCTTTCTGCGGAGAGACTCTGGATTGCTTCGTCGCTTGCGCTCCTCGCAATGACGAGGGGAGAGGGAGAGACACTCTCGCAATGACGCGCGGAGAGAACGGAAGTTCAGCCCCGCCGCTTCGCGTTCGCGGCGATCGACATCAGCGTGCGCTGGGCGATGGCGGCGGCGAGGGTGGATTGCTTGCGGGTGTCGAGCGCAGCGGTCGCGAGCTGCTCGATGATGGCGGCGAGCCGCGCCACGCTGAAATTGCGCAGCGCGGTTTCGACCGCGGGCTTTCGTGAAAAATGCAGGCGTGGATAGCCGCCGTCGAGCACCGCGGAAGCGGGCGTGCCGTCGGCGATTGCGAGCGCCGATTTGTGCAGCCACGCCGCCTGACGCAGCGCCGCAGAGATGATCACGCCGGGATAGGTGCCGGCGATCATGGCTTTGGCGAACTCGTTCTCGACGGTCTCGGGTCGGCCGGCGAAGGCGCCGTCGACGATCGGATCGAGTTTCAGCTCCGACGCATCGGCGACGACGGCCATCACGTCGTCCAGCGTGATCTCGCCCTTGCCATGGGCATAGAGCGTGAGCTTGCGCAGCTCGTTGCGCGAGGCCTGGCGGTCGCCGCCGAGGAACGACATCAGCGCCGCGCGGGCGTCCTGCGCGATGCGCAGATTGGCGATGCGGAGCTCGTCTTCCATCAGCTTGGCTAGGTCGCGCTCGGTGTCGGGATAGCAGGCCATCGCGACGGCCGTCTTGGCGCGCTCGCAGGCCTTGCGCAGTGGCGATTCCGGGCGCAGCTCGCCGGCCTCGATCACGATGCGGCAATCCTTCACGCCCATCTCCGCCAGCGTGTCGATGCCGCTGGCGAAGCTGCGCGATCCGGCGCGGATGCGGATGGCGCGGCGGCCGCCGAACAGCGGCACCGTCATCGCTTCGTCCACGAGCCGCGACGGCTCGGCGGAGAGCTCGTCGCCATCGAGCTTGACCAGCGAGAAGGGATCGTTGGGATCGTCGACAGCCGAGGCGATCAGCGCATCGGCGCGTTCACGCACGAGGCCGGCATCGGGACCATAGAGCAGGATGATCGGACGGCCCGCATCGGGGCGGGCGAGAAAGGCGTCGATCTCTTTTCCGCGCAGCGCGACCATGTTGCCTGAGGTTCGTCGTTCCGGGCGGCCCGGAATGACGGGATGAATTAAGTGCCCGCGGTGAAGAACGAGGCGAGGCGCGTCGTGATGTTCTCGGCGATCTCGTTGGCGGCGCGATCCTCGGCATCACGTACCGCGCGGTTGCGGCTGAAGCGCTGATAGGAGCCGGGCATGTCGTAGGACACGCGCGAGAACGTGGTGCCGGTCATCACCGACTTTCCGCTGACGACCTCGATCAAATTGTACTGGGCGTCGAGGCCGTAGTTTTCGCTGCTCGGCAGGCCGGTATTGGCATCGACGATCAGCGACGACTTGCTGCTTGAGAAGCGGATCTCAAGGCGGTGGGTCGGCGGCATGCCGGTGGCGGTGCCATAGAGCTTAAAGGCCAGCGCGTTGCGGACCTCGACGCCGACGCGGGCCTCGCGGGAGGCATTCGCCTTGGCGATCGGGGGCAGATCGACCCCCATCAGCTTCTCGCGCAGGCCGGGGGTGCCGTCGGTGCGCTCGGCGTACATCGGCTGGAAGCAGCCGGCCGTCAGGGCCGCCAAGGCGGCAACCGCCAGCAAGCGGGCTGCGATGCGGATCCTAGCCGACAACATTCACGATCCTCTTGGGGACGATAATCACCTTGCGGACGGGCTTGCCGTCCAGAGCCAGTTTTACCGTATCGAGGGCCAAAACGGCAGCCTCGATTTCCGGATTCTCGGCCGCTGTTGCAACTGTGACCTCACCCCGCTTCTTGCCGTTGACCTGGACCACCAGGGTCACGCTGTCTTCAACCAGCAAATCGCGTTCGATTTGGGGCCAATTGGCCTCGGAAACCAGCCCGCTGTGGCCCAGAACCTGCCAGCACTCCTCGGCCAAATGCGGCATCATCGGGGAGAACAGCTGGACCAGGATCTGGCTGGCCTCCCGGATTGCCCAGACGAGGTCGGGGGTGGGCTGGCCGGGGCGCTGCAATACTTCCGAAAACGTATTGGCGAATTCGCGGATATGGGCGAGGCAGACGTTGAAGTGCAGCCGCTCGATTCCGGTGGTGACCTTGTCCAGCGCGCCATGGGCGGCCTTGCGCAAGGCGGTGGCGTCCGGGCCGAAGCTGGCCGGGCGAGCCGCCGGCGCGGTCTTGCCCGGTTCCATGGAGTCGTTCACCAGCCGCCACAGCCGCTGCAGGAAGCGCGAGGCGCCCTGGACGCGCTCGTCGCTCCAGATCACGTCGCGGTCGGGCGGGGAGTCCGACAGCATGAACCAGCGGGCGACGTCGGCGCCGTAGGTCTCGATGATGTCGTCGGGGTCGACCGTGTTCTTCTTCGACTTCGACATCTTCTCGATCGGGCCGATCTGGATGTCTTCGCCTGACGTCAGCAGCGTCGCGCGGCGGCCGTTGGCGCCGGTCTCGACCTTGACCTCGACCGGTTGCACATAGGTGCCGTCGGCCTTCTGATAGGTCTCGTGCACCACCATGCCCTGCGTGAACATGCCGGCGAACGGCTCGTCCAGCGCAATGTGCCCGGTCGCCTTCATCGCACGCGTGAAGAAGCGGCTGTAGAGCAGATGCAGGATCGCGTGCTCGACGCCGCCGATATATTGGTCGACCGGCAGCATCCGGTTAGCGACCTCTGGCGTCGTCGGCGCGTTCTCGTTCCAGGGATCGGTGAAGCGCGCAAAGTACCA
Source organism: Bradyrhizobium sp. LB14.3 (assembly GCF_040547985.1). NCBI lineage: Bacteria > Pseudomonadati > Pseudomonadota > Alphaproteobacteria > Hyphomicrobiales > Nitrobacteraceae > Bradyrhizobium > Bradyrhizobium sp. LB14.3. The sequence goes on along the minus strand of NZ_JBEPQT010000017.1, from coordinate 47,124 downwards.
GGACGAATCCACGAAAGTGTCCATGGTGTCGGTTTCGCGTTGCGCCTTGCCGCCGCATTGCGGGCAGGTCACGTGCTTCCAAGTCGGATGATGATCGAGCGCGTTGCCGGGTTTGTCGAAGGTCGCATCATCAGGCAGTATGACGGGCAGGTCGGCGTCCGGCACCGGCACCACATCGCATTTGGGGCAGTGGATGATCGGAATCGGGCAGCCCCAGTAGCGCTGGCGCGAAATGCCCCAGTCACGCAGGCGGAAGTTCACTTGGCGCTCGCCGACCGGCGCGTTGCCGCGCAGCTCGGTTTCGAGACGCTTCGCCACGTCGTCCTTGGCCTGATCGATGGTCATGCCGTCGAGGAAGCGCGAATTGATCATGCGGCCGTCACCATCATAGGCGGTGTCGGTGATGACGAACGATTTCGGATCCTGGTCCTCGGGGCACACCACCGGAATGTTGCCGAGACTGTACTTGTTGACGAAGTCGAGATCGCGCTGGTCATGCGCGGGGCAGCCGAAGATGGCGCCGGTGCCGTATTCCATCAGCACGAAGTTGGCGACATAGACCGGCAGCTTCCAGGAGGGATCGAACGGGTGGACCGCACGGATGCCGGTGTCAAAACCCTGCTTCTCAGCGGTGTCGATGACTTCCTGCGCGGTGCCGATCTTCTTGATCTCGGCAATGAACTCGGCAAGTTTCGGATTCTTCGCCGCGGCGGCCTGCGCCAGCGGATGATCGGCCGAGATCGCCATGAATTTTGCGCCGAACAACGTGTCCGGGCGCGTCGTGAAAATCTTCAGCTCGCTCTCGCCGGCCGGCGTCGTCGCCGCATCGAGCGCGAAGCGGATCAACAGGCCTTCCGACCGGCCGATCCAGTTGCGCTGCATCAGCCGCACCTTGTCGGGCCAGCGGTCCAGCGTATCCAGTGCCGACAGCAGCTCCTGCGAGTACTTCGTGATCTTGAAGACCCACTGGTTCATTTCCCGTTGTTCGACAACGGCACCCGAACGCCAGCCTTTGCCGTCGATCACCTGCTCGTTGGCGAGCACGGTCATGTCGACGGGGTCCCAGTTCACCTTGCGCTTTTCGCGCTCGGCGAGGCCTTCGCCCAGGAAGTCCAGAAACATCTTCTGCTGGTGCTTGTAGTAGCTGGGATCGCAGGTTGCGATCTCGCGGCTCCAGTCCAGCGACAGCCCGATCGAGCGGAGCTGCTTCTTCATCGCGGCGATGTTGTCGTAAGTCCAGGCCTTCGGCGCGACCTTGCGCTCGATGGCGGCGTTCTCGGCCGGCAGGCCAAAAGCGTCCCAGCCCATCGGGTGCAGCACGTTGAAACCCTTGGCGCGCATGAAGCGGGCCAGCACGTCGCCGAGCGTGTAATTGCGGACATGGCCGATATGGATGCGCCCCGACGGGTAGGGGAACATCTCCAGCACATAGTATTTCGGCCGCGGATCGTCGTTCTTGGAGACGAAGATCGCCTGCTGGTCCCAGGCGGCTTGCCAGCGCGGTTCGGCGTCGCGGGCGTTATAACGTTCGGAGGTCATGGAATCGTTGGGTTTTCGTGGGTTCGGCTGTCTAAAGACGGCGGACTAGGCCATAGAAGTCCTCAAGGGGTCAATGGGTTGCCGCAATTTGGGAACCTTCGTCGCTGCACCGCATAACTACTGAGGCTGCGTTGGGGTGTGATTAAGGGGTCGATGCGAGTTTGCGACCGACCAGAACTCTCAAGACTTGTGATGGACGCCAGCTTCGACGATCCCGATTACGACTATGCCGCGTCCATTGCCGGACGGGCGATGCGGAGCATGGCCGAACAGCGGATCCCCGCAACGCCGACCAATTTCGCCGTCTGGTTCCAATATTTCGCGGGAACCCATGACGATCTGCGCAACGCGATCGATCTCCTGATTGATCACAATCGGCCCTTCGACGTCAGGACCAATCAGGATCTGTTCGAGACCTACGTCGCGCCCCGGGTGAGCGCCGTCGTTGTCGACACGTCCGAGCGGCTGCATAGCCTGATGGGTGCGGCGAAGGATTTTCTCGCGACTGCGATTGCCGACAATCACTCCCAGATGCAAGCGATCAACGAGGTCGCCGACCAGGGCAACGCCGGTGTCGACCCCAAAGTACTGGTTGCCCAGCTCATGAACGAGTTGGGCCGCGCGGCCACCCGCGCGACTCGGCTCGAGGCGGGCTTTGCGGAAAAGACCCGCGAGCTCGACGTGATCCGCGACTCTCTCTCCAAATCCGAGCAGCGTGCCCGGACCGATACGCTCACTGGCCTTGCCAACCGGCGGGCGCTCGATGAATTCCTGCGCAAGGCGCAGGCGACTGCGGACTGGGGTGAGCCGCTCAGCGTGCTGATGCTCGACATCGACCACTTCAAGACCTTCAACGACAGTTTCGGCCACGGCGTCGGCGACCAGGTGCTGCGCCTGATGGCAAAGGTGTTGCGCGAAAAGGTCCGCGAGCAGGATCTATCGGCGCGCTACGGCGGCGAGGAGCTGATCGCGGTGCTGCCGGATGCCGATCTGGCCGCCTGCGCCGAGGTCGCCGAGCGAATCAGGCGAGCAATCGCGGAATCCAGGATCACCCGTCGCTCGACCGGCGAGGTCCTGCCTGACATCACGGTTTCGATCGGCGTGGCGCAGTATCGGATCGGCGAGGCAACCGCCGACCTCATCGAGCGCTGCGACCGCGCGCTCTATCTTGCGAAGAACGGCGGCCGCAATCGTGTGGTGACGGAGATCGAGCTCGATCGCGCCGCGGCCGCGGGTTAACCCTCAACCGGCCATCATCATTTCCGCCGCGCCGTTGTCGATCACGGTGATGCCGTGCTCGACGACGTTGTTGCGGCCGCGGTGTTTGGCGGCGTAGAGCGCGGCGTCGGCGGCTTCGATCAGATCGCCGGGGCGCAGACTCTCGTTTGGCTTTGCCGCGGCAACACCGATCGAGACGGTGACGATCATGTGGGCGGAAGTGATGTGCGGTAGGCACAGCTTCAATACGGCCGCGCGGGCCTGCTCGCCGATTTCGACGGCGCGCGCCACGTCGGTGTTCGGCAGCAACAGGCAGAATTCCTCGCCGCCATAGCGGGCCGCGAAGCCCATCGTGTCGGCGGCGATGCCGGACAGCGACTCGCCGAGCCTGGTCAGGCAGGAATCGCCTTCGAGATGACCATAGGTGTCGTTGAACAGTTTGAAATGGTCGACGTCGATCATCAAAAGCGCGAGTTCGCTGCCATATTGCTGCGCGCGCATCCATTCGAAGTCGAGCCGGCTCTGGAAGCCGCGGCGGTTGGCGAGCCCCGACAACATGTCGATCGAGGCCATCACCGTGAGCCGGTCGTTGCTCGCCATCAGCTCGCGTTCGCGCTGGCTCAGCTGCGCGGCCATCGCATTGAACGCGCGGGCCAGCGGCACGAACTCGGCCGGCAGACGATTGCGCGCAGCGCGCGCCGACAGATCGCCCTCGCCAAGGCGCTTGGCCATATCGGCCAGCATCTCGATCGGCTTGATCACCAGCTTTTCGGCGGCGATCAGCGCGCCGAGCAGGACGAACACGACGACGAAAGCGAGCTGGAGATAAGCAGTGCGGATGTCGCGGCTCACGGCCGCAGACACCTTGTCCTCGTCGATGCTGGCGATCAGGCGGGCATTGGTGCCGGCGATGCGGATATAACTGACCGCGCAGCGGGAGCCGTCGGCGGCGAGGAAAGACAATGCGCCCTCGTCCTGGTCCGACCGCAGCGCCTTGTCGGCGATCGCGGACATCAGCGGCATGTTGTCGAGCGGACGACCGACCGCGCTGTGCTGGTCGGCCGGTGCCGCCAGCACGGTGCCGGCGCTGTCGACCAGGACGGCGGTGATGCCGGCGCGGCCACCCAGATTGCTCATGACCTTCGACATCCAGTCGAGATTGACGGTGGCAAGCACGACGGCATCGGCTACGCCGCTGAAGGCGGACACCGGGTAAACCGCCATCACGGTCGGCGCCAGCACCGGCCGCGACAGGATGAAGTCGCTCAGCACGAAGCGGCCGGTTTCCTGCGCCTGCTGGAAGTACGGCCGGTCACTGAGATCGAGGCCGACATACATGTTGTTGGTGGCGCACTGGATGCGCCCGTCCTGGCCGGCGATCAGAAGCGTACGGATCCAGGGAAGATTCGACGGCAGGCTCGCGCGCAGCACGTCACAGCTCTTGCTGATGCCGCCGGCGGAGGCGCGGATGAAGGCTTCAGATTTCAGGATGGTCTCGACTGACGAGATCACCTCGCGCTGGGCGTCGGCGCTGTGCCTTGCGACGGTGGTGAATTCAGCTGCGGCCTGCGCGATCTGCTTCGTGCGCGTGTTTTCGAGCGAACGGATGCGCTCGAACATCAAGGGCGCCACCAGAATTACCGCGAGCAACGCAAGCCGCGCCCGGATTCCGAGAACCTGCTTGAGTTTCGCTCGTTTGCGGTTGAAACTGACGTTTGCCATCTTCGCTGCCCACCCGCGGCCAAGGTAAAGCGAAGGGTTCAAAAACTCTTTCTTGAACTCGGTAAAATTAGAACTAGCTCCGCAACAACCAGAACCCATGCGACATCATGACTGAAGCCAACGCCGCGCCGGTAACCGGCGATTCACCAAACGCGCTCGCCGCGGTCGAAGCCGAAATCGCGCGCGCCTGCGCGGATGCGCGGCGCGAACGTGCCTCCGTGACGCTGATCGCGGTCTCGAAAACTTTCGCAGCAGATGCAATTACCCCGGTCATCGATGCCGGACAGCGCGTATTCGGTGAGAATCGCGTGCAGGAGGCCAAGGGCAAGTGGCCCGCGTTAATTTCTGTTTACTCCGATATTGCGCTGCATCTGATCGGGCCGCTGCAATCCAACAAGGCGAAAGAGGCCGTGGCGCTGTTCGATGCCATCCATTCGGTCGACCGCCCGAGCATTTGCCAAGCGTTAGCCAAGGAAATCGAATCTCAGGACAAGCACCCGGAACTGTTCGTCCAGATCAATATCGGCGAGGAGCCGCAGAAGGCCGGCATTGCCCCCGGGGAGGCCGACGCCTTCATCGCGAGCTGCCGCGACACCTACGGGCTGACGATCTCCGGGTTGATGTGCATCCCGCCGGTGGACGAGCCGCCGGCGGCGCATTTCGCGCTGACCGCCAAGATCGCCGCGCGCAATGGATTGAACAAGCTCTCGATGGGCATGAGCGCGGATTTTGCGACCGCCATCATGCTCGGCGCCACGCATGTGCGTGTGGGAAGCGCGATCTTCGGGCACCGGTAATTTCGCCGGGGGCGCGTAGCGCCTATGCGAACCCCACCGACACCTTCCCCAGCACCCCAAAATCCACCGCAAGATGATCGCCGGCCTGGATCGGCAGCGGCGGATGGCACGTGCCCGTGGTCACCACCTCCCCTGCCCGCAAGGTGATGCCGAGGCCACTCAGTTCGTTGGCCAGCCAGACCAGGGCGATTCGGGGATCGCCGAGCACGTTCTTGCCGTGGCCGAGATAGCGCTCGCCGCGTAGCGTGATCTGCGGCCGCTCCTCGACGAGATCCATGGCGCGCCAGTTCGAAGTGGTCGCCGCACCGAGCACGAACAGATGCGCGCAGGCATTGTCGGCGATGAGCTGCGCCTCGCCGGCGCCTGCGAAATCGGCAAAGCGCGAATCGGGAATCTCGATTGCAGGATGCAAGCCGTCCACGGCGGCCAGCACCTCGTCGACGGTGTACGCCGCTGCACGCGGCGGCAGATCGCGTCCCATGCGGAAAGCAAACTCAGGCTCGCCGACGCGCATCGCGTTGCCCTTCATCGCAGCCGTGCCGCCATCGGCGATCACGGTGTCGCTCATGATGCGGCCGGCCAGCGGTCCCGCGACATTGATGTGCTTTTGTCCGGACTCGCTCGTTGCTGCGATCTTCCAGCCGAACAACGTCCCGCTGAGCGCAGCCTGCACGGCGTAGCCCTCAGCGCGGCTCTGTGGCCGCAACCGTGGCTCCAGCGCGTCAAGCTTGGTGCCGTCGCGCCAATGTTGAACGAGGACGCGCGATGCGGCGGCGATCTGATCCCCGTCGAGCATGTATCCTCACCCGATGATGATTTTTGTTTTTGGTCCCAGCCGCCGCAGCAACTGTCGCATCGCCGCTTTGGTCATCGCGACGCAGCCTGCGGTCGGGCCGAAATTGTCGCGGGCCAGATGCAAGAACACCGCGCTGCCGCGGCCGGCGATGCGCGGCCTCGTGTTGTGGTCGATTTCGATGATGAAGTCATAGAGATGGTCGGTCCGCTTGAGCCGGTCACCGCCCTGCCCCTCGCCGAGCCGGATTCCCTGATTGTAATGACGGTCCCCGGGATCCTCGCACCAGGCGTCCGTGTCGCCGATGCTCCTCGCCGGCAAGAAAGTCTGCGGGCGGCTGTGCCGGTCGCCCCGCCACCACAAGCGCCTGGGACGGAAGCTGCCCCTCGGGGTGCCGCCATCGCCCTCGCGCTTGTTGGCCAGAATGCCGCCCCGCCCGAGCGCGACCGGAATCGTCAGCGCCCCCGCGGTCAGCCAGCCCCGGCATGGATTCCCCGCCGCAGGCTTAATGCGGATCGCGGACAATGGTCCGGCGCCTCGGTTCATGGTGTAACTAGCTGAAGCAGCTTTGTTTTTCATGTGAACGTGCAATGTCGAATTCATTACAGGACATTCATCGAAGCGCCCTGCTATTCTGGGTTAGAGTGGTTCTGGCTTGTGAATCGGTAACAGCCCACTACTTCAACACGAACAACAATAATAACAGCGACCCCTAAACTTCCCTCTCGGCTGGGTGCAGCATGGATGCGCGCCGCGCCGGACCCCAAAAGGATGACCCCCTATGGCCAATGCCCGCAAGATCCTGATCGTGGATGACGATACCGATCTGCGCGATACGTTGGTGGAGCAATTATCGCTGCACGAGGAATTTGAAGCCTCCGCCGTCGATACCGGCGCCAAGGGCGCGAGCGCCGCGAAGGCCAATGCTCCTGATCTCGTCCTGATGGATGTTGGCTTGCCCGACACCGATGGCCGTGAAGTGGTCCGTTCCTTACGCAAGGGCGGGTTCAAGGCTCCGATCATCATGCTTACCGGGCATGACACCGATTCCGACACGATTTTGGGGCTGGAATCCGGCGCCAACGACTATGTCGCAAAACCCTTCCGCTTCGCGGTTCTGTTGGCTCGTATCCGCGCCCAGCTCCGCCAGCACGAAGCCAGCGAGGACGCGGTGTTCTCGGTCGGCCCCTATTCTTTCCGGCCCGGCTCCAAGATGCTGACCGCCGCCAATGCGCGCAAGGTCCGGCTGACGGAGAAGGAAACCGCCATCCTCCGCTTCCTCTACCGGGCCGGCCAGATGCCGGTCTCGCGCGAGACCCTCCTCCAGGAGGTCTGGGGCTACAATTCCGGCGTCACCACCCACACGCTGGAAACCCACATCTACCGCCTTCGCCAGAAGATCGAGAAGGACGCCGCCAACCCCGAGATCCTGGTCACGGAAGCCGGTGGCTACAAGCTGGTGCCGTGATACGCTTCAGGGGCGTGCGAATCGTTTTAGATCGCGTGCCTTTGAGCCTCGGACCTGAATGTCAATCGACGACGATGTAGCGCTTCTCGAGCGTGTCCCGACACTGCGCCTGTTGGGAGACGCTTCGTTGCGCATGCTGGCGATCGGCTCCGAGCAGCGTGACTTCGTCCGCGGCGACGTCCTGTTCAATCTCGGCGACGATGCCGATGCCGGCTTCGTGGTCCAGCGCGGCGCCTTCCGGGTCGACGACGGTGCCGGCGCGGAGATGATCGCAGGTCCCGGTGCTCTGATCGGCGAGCTGGCGCTGGTGGTGCCGATGAAGCGTCCGTCGAGCGCGATCGCACTGGAGCACGCCTCCGTCATCCGCGTCGCGCGCAGCCTGTTTCAGCGCGTGCTCGAGAGCGACCCTGCCGCCGCCGTCCGCCTTCGCGACGAATTCGCGGTTCGCTCCAGCCAGATCGCCAGCGATATCCTGATGGCGGGCGCGAAGCTGACGTCGTAGTCCTGAGAAGCATCCGTAGCCCGGATTTCGCTGCGCTCCATCAGGGCTGCAAGATCACACCTCCAGCGTCACCGTGACCGGCACATGGTCCGACGGCCGCTCCCAGCTCCGCGCATCGCGAAGAATCTTGAAATCGCTGACCGCATCCCTCAGCGCGCGCGAGACCCAGATGTGGTCGAGCCTGCGGCCACGGTCGCCGACGGTCCAGTCCGCGGAGCGGTAGCTCCACCACGTGTAGACCTTCTCCGACATCGGAATGCGCTCGCGCGCGATGTCGACCCACTCGCCGGCTGCGAGCGCGGCTTGCAGCTTCTCGGTTTCGACAGGCGTATGCGAGACCACTTTCAGAAGCTGCTTGTGCGACCAGACGTCGTTCTCATGCGGCGCGACGTTGAGATCGCCGACCAGAATGTGGCGATCCTCGCCGCGCGGATGCAGCGGCTCGCACGCCTTCATCTCGTCGAGGAAGCGGAGTTTGTGATCGAATTTCTCGTTCAGCGCGGGATCGGGAATGTCACCGCCGGCCGGCACGTAGAAATTATGCACCACCAGGGGCTTTGCGATCCCGGCCTTCTCTCCGAACGACACCGAGATGTGGCGTGAATCCACCTTGTCGCAGAAGGTGCGGATGTCCTTCGACTCGAACGGAATCCTCGAGACGATGGCGACGCCGTGATAGCCCTTCTGCCCGTTCAGCGCGACGTGCTCATAGCCGAGCCGCTTGAAGCGCTTCAACGGAAAAGCGTCATCGATGCACTTGGTTTCCTGGAGACACAGCACGTCCGGTCGCGCGCTCTTGAGAAATTTCGCGACCAGATCGATGCGCAGCCGCACCGAATTGATGTTCCAGGTTGTCAGGGAAAAACGCATGAGATTGATCTAACAAACTCCATCCGTCCTGACCGGGCTTGACCCGGCCATCCACGCCTTTTTGTAGGTCCAGAACGTGGATGCCCGGGACAAGCCCGGGCGTGACGATCGTCGGAGCAGCCAGCAGGTCTCAGCCCGGCGCGGGGCCGTAATTGGTGAAGTCGATCTTGAACATGCCGGGATCGAGCTTCTTGCTCGTGTCGAGATTGTAGACCGCGATCGTGGTGTCGTAGCCTTGCGGGTCGGTGACGGTCCATTGCTTCAACTGGCCGTCCTTGGCGCCGAACATCAGCATCAGGCGGCTGGTGCCGACCAGCGCCTGCTTCTCCTCGATGGTGACGCTGACGAAGACGTCGTCGGCCGAGACGTTGACGACGTTGGTGTCCTTCATCAGGTCGATGCGGTCGGACAGCAGGAATCGCAGCGGCGTCTGCGACAGCGGATAGACGTCCTGCGTCGCGAGCTTGCGGTCGCGCACCACCAGCGACGATCCGTCGGCGACGATGTCGATCGGGCTCGGCGCGTCATATTCGAAGCGCACCTTGCCCGGCTTCTGGATGTAGAAGTCGCCTTGCGTCTTGCTGCCGTCGGGGCCGACCTGAACGAAATTCCCGACCAGCGTCGACAACGACGACAGGTAGGCGCTGACCTTGGCGGCCTGGGCCTTCTGATTGGCATCGAAGGTCTGGAAGATGCTGCTCGGCACGTTGCGGCGCGGATCCGGAATCACCGGATTCGGCGGTGTCTGAGTCGCGCCGGTGATCGACGGGCCCCCGGCAGTGGCACCGCCATCGCGGCCCTTCGGCGCGGGCTTCGGCACGGGAACGGTCTGCGCGAACGACGTCGCGGTCACCATCGCGGCGGTGACGAGAAGCACGCCGGCCATGCGCGCGCTTCGCGCAGCGACGATGGCAGCGAATCGAATGTCCGGATGTCTGATCAACGCGTCGTCCTGTGTGGCTGGGCGCCCTTTTAGCGTGATTTCGGCCAAAAGCAGATAACGTTTTTGCGTGAAATGGTCGTCTGAGGCGGCTCGCCTCACATATGGCTGTCTTCTTCCTCGACCAGAATCTCGCGCTTGCCGGCGTGGTTGGCGGGTCCGACGATGCCTTCCAGTTCCATGCGCTCCATCAGCGATGCGGCCCGGTTATAGCCGATTTGCAGGCGGCGCTGGATGTAGCTGGTCGAGGCCTTGCGGTCGCGTTTGACGATGGCAACGGCCTGCGAGAACAGATCGCCGCCGCCGTCCGCACCCATGCCGGAGGCGTCGAACACCGCGCCATCCTCGTCCTCAGTGGGCTCTTCGGCGGTAACGGCTTCGAGATATTCCGGCTGGCCCTGCGTTTTGAGGTGGCGCACCACCTTCTCGACTTCCTCGTCCGACGCGAAAGGTCCGTGCACGCGGCTGATGCGACCGCCGCCGGCCATGTAGAGCATGTCGCCCTGGCCGAGCAGCTGCTCGGCTCCCATCTCGCCCAAAATGGTGCGGCTGTCGATCTTGGACGTCACCTGGAAGGCGATGCGGGTCGGGAAGTTCGCCTTGATGGTGCCGGTGATGACGTCGACCGACGGCCGCTGGGTCGCGAGGATCACGTGCAGGCCGGCGGCGCGCGCCATCTGCGCGAGGCGCTGCACCGCGCCTTCGATGTCCTTGCCGGCAACCATCATCAGATCGGCCATTTCGTCGACGATGATGACGATGTAGGGCAACGGGTCGAGCGAGAGTTTCTCTTCCTCGTAGATCGCCTTGCCGGTCTCCTTGTCGAAGCCGGTGTGCACCGTGCGGGTGGGCTCTTCGCCCTTGGCCTTCAATTCGAGCAGGCGCGTGTTGTAGCCGTCGATGTTGCGCACACCGAGTTTGGCCATGTTCTTGTAGCGCTCTTCCATCTCGCGCACGGCCCATTTCAGCGCGACCACCGCCTTCTTCGGGTCGGTCACGACCGGCGTGAGCAGGTGTGGAATGCCGTCATAGACGGAGAGTTCGAGCATCTTCGGATCGACCATGATCAGTCGGCACTGGTCCGGGCGCAGCCGATAGACCAGGCTGAGGATCATGGTGTTGATGGCGACCGACTTGCCCGAGCCGGTGGTGCCGGCGATCAGCATGTGTGGCGTGCGTGCGAGGTCGATGATGACGGGGTCGCCGCCGATGGTCTTGCCGAGGCAGAGCGGCAGCTTCGCAACCGAATCGACTGTCTCCTTGGCCACCAGCAGCTCGCGCAAATAGACTTTTTCGCGATGCGCGTTCGGCAGCTCGATACCGATGGCATTGCGGCCCGGCACGACGGCGACACGCGCCGACAGCGCGCTCATCGAACGGGCGATGTCGTCGGCCAAGCCGATCACGCGCGACGACTTGATGCCCGGCGCCGGCTCCAGCTCATACAGCGTGACGACGGGACCCGGATTGGCTTTCGCGATATCGCCGCGCACGCCGAAATCCTGCAGCACGCCTTCGAGCGCGCGCGAATTGGCCTCCAGCTCGGCCTTGCTGAGCGGCTGGCGATCGCCGGCCTTGGGGGCGGCCAGCACGGACACGGACGGAAGCTCGAACTTGTCGGAGGATTTCCTGGAAGCGGCCTTCGGCGCAGCCTTTTTGCGCGGGGCGCGCGCGGCCGGCTCCTCCTCTTCTTCCTCCTCGTCCTCTTCTTCGTGATCGTCCTCGTCGTGCTCGTCTTCGGACTGCGGCGAGATCGACGGTGCGGCGCGGCCGCCACCGAGATTCGGCTCATGGCGGCTGAACGCAACGGCCTTGGTCTTCGGTCCGCTCGAGACCAGCGAGCGGTAGGCGGCGCCGAGCAACCAGATCAGCCGTGCCTTCGTGCTCATCAATGCGTGGAACAGCCAGCCCAGCGACACCGAACCGCGATCGCTGTCCTCGTCCTGGTCGAGCGGCTTGTCATTGTCCTCGATCTCCGCGAGCTCGTCATCATGCTCGCGCGCGCCGAGGCCGCAGGCGATCAGGAAGGTCGCCGCCATCGCGGCGAACAGGATCGTGCCCAGCACCATGCGATAGATCGTGCCCGGCGGTCCGAAAATCACCGCGGGCGCGCGCACCAGGGCATCGCCGACCACGCCGCCGAGGCCGGTCGGCAGCGGCCAGGCGCCGCCATGCGGCCAGCAGCTGACGAAGCCTGCCGCGATCACCGTGCAGAGAATCCAGGAGCCGAGCCGCAGCGCCTCGCGGTCGAACGGACGATGGGTCAGCATGCGCCAGCCCCAGACCGCGACGGTCAGGACCAGCATGATCGCGCCGAGCCCGAGGATCTGCATCGCAAGGTCGGCGCCGATCGCGCCGGCATAGCCGAGAATGTTGCGGATCGGCCGCGAGGTCGCGTGGCTGAGGCTCGGATCCTGCACCGACCAGGTCATCATCGCCGCCGAGGCGACGCCCGACAAGGTGATCAGGCCGAGACCGCTGAGCTCGCGCACACGCCGCGCCAGCCCCTCGCGGATCGAGGGCGGCAGATGGCCGACCAAGGGAATGACACGTTCGATTGCCGACATGCTCATGGGCCCCGCCTAACCCAGAGTCTCGACCAGACGGTGCAGAGCCTGCGCCGTGGTCTCGCCATCCTGCACCAGTGCGAGGCGAATGTAGCCTGCCCCGGGATTGAAGCCGTCGGGCTGGAGCCGCGCCAGATAGCTGCCGGGCACCACGCGCACGCCTGCTTCCGTGAAGAGTTTTAGACACACAGACACGTCGTCGCCGATTTCGGACGTGTTGAGCCAGACGCAGAAGCCGGCATCGGGCCTGCGATAATCGTAACGATTGCCGATGATCTGGTCGGCGAGATCGAACTTGATCCGGTAGAGCCTGCGATTCTCCTCGACATGCGCCTCGTCGCCGTAAGCAACTGTCGCGACATGCTGGAGCGGAACCGGCACCTGCGGCGCCGCAATGTTGCGCAGCTCGAGGAACATGCCGATGAATTTTTTGTCGCCGGCGGCAAAACCGACGCGCATGCCCGGCAGGTTGGAGCGCTTCGACAGCGACTGGAACGCAACCACGCGGGTGAAGTCGGGGCCGGCGCATTCCAGCGCACTGCCCGGCGCCTCGCGGGTGTAGATTTCGGAATAGCACTCGTCGCTGAGGATCACGAAGCCGTAGCGATCGGCGAGGCTCTTCAGGCGCGTGAAATAATCGCGCGACGCGACCGAGCCCTGCGGATTGGCGGGTGACGCCAGATAGAACGCCACCGTGCGCGCCAGCGTCGCCTCGTCGATCGCGTCGAGATCGGGCAGAAAACCGTTCTCGACCGTGGTCGGCAGAAAGATTGGCTCGCAAGCGGCGGCGCCGGCGCCCGCGCCATAGACCGGATAGAACGGGTTCGGCATCAGGATGGCGGGTTTGCCGGGACGCGGGCCGAGATAGCGCGCGGCCGCGATCGCGGCGAGGAACAGCCCCTCGCGGCTGCCATTGAGGACGAGAATCTCGCTCTCTGGGTCGAGCGGCCGCGGCAGCTTGAAGCGCGACGACAGCCAGGCGCCCGCCGCCTTGCGGAACGGGTCGGTTCCCTTGTTCGCGGGGTAACGGCCGAAATCGGCGATGTGCTTGGTCAGCACCGGGCCGACGAAGTCCGGCACCGGATGCTGCGGTTCGCCGACCGCAAGCGAAATCAAGGGCTTGCCGGGTTGATGCGGCGCCAGCAGCTCGTTCAGCCGGACGAAGGGCGAGCGTTCGGTATCGGAGCTTCCACCGGCCTGCGGCGCGCGGGATGAAGCGGTCATAGCCATTCTGGGCGCCAGCACTCTTGGAACAGCCGGTCGCATGGATACGCCGGCGGGGAAGCGGTTCAGTTCACCATAGATAGGGCGAGGTTAAGACGCGATTAACCATCGGTCGCCGCCTCGGTCCAGAGCCGGAATAATGAGGCCGGATAACAACGGGATGCATGGCCGCGCGCTGGCACTGACCGCGGCAAAGCAACCGATGTGCCCCCGACCTCTAGCGACCCCGGAAGGCGCCTAATGCCCCGGCAGCTTCTCGAATGTCGCCATGCCCGCGGGGATCGCGTGAAACTCCTGCTTGTCGCAGGTGTAGATCGCCATCTGCGGATGGAACTGTTTTGGCTCGTCCAGCGTACCGACCTTCACGATCGTCGCCGGCAGTCCCGGCACTTTCGTCACCAGATGCGTGCCGCATTCCGCGCAGAATTCGCGCGTGACGGCGCGCTCGAGGTCCTTGCGCGTGAACTGCTTGGGCTGTCCGGTGATGTAGCTGAAGCCGGCCGCCGGCATCGCGATGAAGGTGTTGGGCGCGCCGCCCGAGATGTACTGGCACTCGCGGCAATGACACTGGGCCTGCATCATCGGGTCGCCCTCGGCGACATAGCGCACTTCGCCGCAATAGCATCTGCCTTCCAAACGCATGACGACCTCCCGATTGTTGTTTCTTGTGGTTGATATTTCTGCGCCGGCTGCCTGGAATGGCAATCTTTTTCTTTCGCCTGGACGGACCAAGACAGACCGCCTGCAGCCGGTTCGTGCACTATCTCTTGGCAAGTCCGCAGCCGTTGAATCCCCGGCCGCGCCAGCACCCGCTGCTCATGCACTCGGCTTCCAGCCGTGGACAAGCGGTTGAAGCGCAATCCGCGCGGCCGCCCATACTGACGCATGCCGTGGCGCACCTGCTTCGCATGAACGAACAGCTCATGCCACTTCCGGTCTGCCGCGGTTGCCCTGCTCCGGCCTGATCTGGCGGCAGCACGGCCGTCTTGTCCCCGCGCTTGGGCGCCCGCTTCGAATCAGGTTGGCCCGGACTTGCAGCGGGGCTCTGTGTCGTCAGCTTGGAGAGTTCCATCCGACACGGTCGGCTGGTCTCGGTGCGGACGCCGGCGCCGGTGGTTCCTTTCAGCTCGAGTGCGAGCTTGTACTGATAGGGCGCGCCGGCGGTGCGGCGCAGCGGATCATTCTCGCCAATCAGCCCGCTGACGGTGACCGTCGCGCTGCCGTCCGCTTCGATCTTCCCGTCATAGATTGTCGCACCGGGCTTGCCCTCTTCCCCGGAGAGAGTGTGCAGCACGCCATCCTTGACGCGCAGCGCATACTGGAAATAGGCCTCGGGAAATGGAGGCTTGTTGTCGCAAGTCTCCTTCGCGATCCAGGTTCCATCGAACGCGGTTACGTGCTTGGCGGCGTCCGCTGGTTTCGCCAAGGTCTCGATGCGTGATTTCGCCAGATCTGCGAAGGCGCAGGCCGGGAATCGTACGAGGTGATCCTTGAATGCCGCGAGCGTTCCCAGCGCTTCCGCGCTGCGCCAATGGTCTCCGGCCTCCGCGCAGGGATCGACCTGGGGCGTCGCAGGCGACAACGCCGCCGTCTCGGGCTTGCCGTTCAGGTAGAACTCGCCGAAGAACGACAGCGACAGCTCCGGCACTTGCGAGCCTTTGGAGCGCTGGTAGACGCCGGCGCTGATCGTCTGAAATACCGTGTTGACGTTGCCCTTGTCGCCGATGTGCTCCAGGAACGCGCTGGTATACGGGCTGTTGCGGCCGCTGCCGTCGTCGGCGGTCCGGCCGGCCTGTGTTGCATAGGAAATGATGGTGCCCTCGGGACTTTCCATCTTGGCGAGGCCGCGTGAGACGGTGACGCCGCGGCCCTGTCCGACGTTTCGCCGCAACTCGTCGGCAAATGGATTGTCGCGGCAGGCGTCGAGCACGAGGATGCGCAGGTTCTTGGCCTGCTGCAGATCCGCCAGGATCTCGTCTGCACGTACCAGGCGGCGCAGATCGACCTCGTCGCGAACGACGGCATCGACAGGCACCAGATAGTTGACGCCGGCGAACTGGAGCGCGTGCCCGCTGTAGTAGAACAGGGCGACATCGGCGCCGCGGGCCTCACGCGCGAAGCGAAGAACGGTCTCCTGCATGGCGGCCTGATCGAGATCGGTCGCGATGAGAGGATCGAATCCCGATCGCTTCAAGGCCGCTCCAACGTCGGCTGCATCATTGGTCGGATTGGGCAGCGCGGGAACGTTCCTGTAGGCGCTGTTTCCGATCACCAGCGCGACGCGCTTATCGGCCTGGGCTTCCAAAACGGACAGGACGAGCAGCCATGAACAGAATGCGAGGCGAATGAACAGGCGCATGAGATAAGCCCCAATCCGCCCATGATATTCCTCAACGCCGATACAAAGCAATTTGTGCGGGCCTCCGCGAGGACAAAAAGAAAGGGGCTCCAACTTGCGCTGGAGCCCCTCAACGGTCGGGACATTGCCGGGTATGTGCCCCGAACCGTAGTTGTGGGCGCGGCCCCCGAGGACGCCGCGCCCGGGAGGAGACTTACATGTTGTAAGCGCGCTCGGTGTGCTCGGTGATGTCGAGGCCTTCCCGCTCGCTCTCGACATTGGCGCGGAGGCCAACGATCACATCGACGACCTTGTAGAGGATCGCCGAACCGATGCCCGACCACACCAACGTGGTGCCGACGGCCTTGAACTGGGCGATCATCTGTACTGCGAAGTCGTAATCGGCCACCTTCGGCGGGATCGCGGTGTAGTCCATGATCCCGGCGCCGCCGAGAGCAGGATTGACCAGGATGCCGGTGCCGAGGGCGCCGACGATGCCGCCGACGCAGTGCACGCCGAACACGTCGAGCGAGTCATCGTAGCCGAGCGCGTTCTTTACGACGGTGCAGAAGAACAGGCAGACCACGCCGACCACGAGGCCGAGGACGATCGCACCCATCACGCCGGAGAAGCCGGCGGCAGGCGTGACGGCCACGAGACCCGCGACAGCGCCGGAGATGACGCCGAGCACCGACGGGTGACCCTTGATGATCCACTCCGCGAACATCCACGACAGCGCGGCGGCTGCAGTAGCGACGAAGGAGTTGGTCATGGCGAGGGCTGCGCCGCCGTTGGCTTCGAGGTTGGAGCCGGCGTTGAAGCCGAACCAGCCGACCCAGAGCAGCGAGGCGCCGATCATCGACATGGTCAGCGAGTGCGGGGCCATCAGCTCCTTGCCGTAACCGACGCGCTTGCCGATCAGCAGAGCGCCGACGAGCCCTGCGATGCCGGCGTTGATGTGCACCACGGTGCCGCCTGCGAAGTCGATCGCGCCCGCCTTGAAGATCCAGCCGGCGTCGGCGTTGATCTCGTCGAGCTTGGCCTGCGCCGCGGTCTTGGCCGCCGCGTCAGTGGCAGCAGCGAGCGCCTTGGCTGCGTCCTGGATCATGTCCGGGCCGGGCCAGTACCAGACCATGTGCGCGATCGGGAAGTAGATCAGCGTCACCCAGAGCGGGATGAAGAGCGCGATCGCAGCGAACTTCATGCGCTCGGCGAAGGCGCCGACGATCAGGGCGGGCGTGATCGCCGCGAAGGTCATCTGGAAGCACATATAGATGAGCTCCGAGATGTTGGCGTCGACCGAGAAGGTCGCAGCCTTCGAATCGGTGGTGACGCCCATCATGAAGGCCTTGGAGAAGCCACCGATGAAGTCGGAGCCGCCGGTGAAGGTGAGGCTGTAGCCGTACACAGCCCAGATCACGGTGACGACGCAGACGGTGTAGAACACCTGCATCAGGACGGAGAGCATGTTCTTGGAGCGGACGAGGCCGCCGTAGAACAGCGCGAGGCCGGGGATCGTCATCAACAGCACGAGCACTGTCGATGTCAGCATCCAGGCGTTGTCTCCCTTGTTGACCGTTGGCTCGGCATAGGCCGCGGTCGCAGCGAACATGCCGACTGCGAGAGCCGCCAATCCCGCGCCGTAGGGACGCTTAAACGTCATTGTATTCACTCCTGATTGGTAAAGGTTGAGCGCGAAATCAGAGGGCCGCTGCATCGGCCTCGCCGGTGCGGATCCGAACCGCATGGTCGAGATTGATGACGAAGATCTTGCCGTCGCCGATCTGTCCGGTTTTCGCGGCGGACGTGATGGCATCGATGGTCTTGTCGACCTGGTCGGAGGCGACAGCGACCTCGATCTTGATCTTGGGCAGGAAGCTCACGGCATATTCGGCGCCGCGATAGATTTCCGTATGGCCCTTCTGGCGGCCATACCCCTTGACTTCCGTCACCGTGAGACCGTGAACGCCGATGGCGGTCAGGGCGTCACGGACTTCTTCCAGCTTGAATGGCTTGATAATCGCCATAACAATTTTCATGGGTCCTATCCCCGCTTGGCCCGGTCCGGACATGGCCGGGCGTTTCTCGACTGGTTCGCCACGAGGGAGAAAGTTCACTACGCGGGCACAGCCAGGACCCATAGAATCAAATGCCGTGCCAGATCGGGCGCGTTGGCTAACGGACTATGAAAACGGGTGTTTTCGCGTTTGGCGCGTATCGCGCTGCAGTGCGCTATTACGTCGCGCTCAATACCTGATCATGCCTGATTAAAATAAAGGCACGACAGGCTGCCGACACAATGGTGCTCACGCGTCGGGCAGCAGAAAGGTAATTTAGTAAGGCGGAGCCTGTTGCAGGGCTTCTCGTGCTGCGAAATATCGGGCCCCTCGCACTTGTGCTCACGGGAAACGCAACCGGCCAACCAGCTTGGGCGGGTCGAGGCTTGCCGGACGGTAGCCGGCAGAGACCATCAGGCGGCGTCGCGCTCTGCAAAAACCCTATCGATCAGTCCCCAGTCGACCGCCTGCTGTGCGGTCATGAAGTGGTCGCGGTCCAGGGTGCGTTCCACGTCCTGCTCAGGGCGCCCGCAATGCTGCGCATAGAGCCGGATGATGCGCCGCTTGGTTTCCTGCATTTCGTTGGCGTGGATCAGGATGTCGGACGCCTGGCCCTGAAAGCCGCCGAGCGGCTGATGCACGTGGAGGCTTGCATTGGGCAGCGCGGCGCGGTGACCGGGTTCGCCGGCCATCAGCAGGAACGAGCTCATGGAGCGCGCGGTGCCCATGCACAGCGTGTGGACCGGCGCCTTGATGAACTGCATGGTGTCGTACATCGCGAGGCCGCTGGTGACCACGCCGCCATAGGAATTGATGTAGAGATTGATCGGCTTGTTCGGATTCTCCGCCTCCAGAAACAAGAGCTGCGCGCAGACCAGTCCGGACATCGCGTCATTGACCTCGCCGTTGAGGAAGATGATGCGCTCGCGCAGGAGCCGCGAATAGATGTCGAAAGATCGTTCGCCGCGGGCGGATTGTTCGACGACCATAGGGACGAGCTGAAGCATGTCGCGCATCGGCGACCTCCATTTCTGCAGGTGATGAAGTCTTTTTGCCGCTAGGCCGCGCGCATCAGACAGCAATTGGTATTGGCGGCCTGCGGCAGCTTTACGCGATCGTCGCAGGCTTGCTGGATGATGCGAACGCGGGTGCCACCAGCTTCGTTCGGTTCGATCCGGAAGATGACATGGCTTTCGCGAAACGGCGGTTCGGAATCGCGAAGCCGGTAGCGCACCTCTTCGCCCACGATCGATGATTCAGGCTCGGCGCCCACAACGTCGGAATCGGGTAGCCAGCGCTCGCGCAGGGCCGGAATGGTCACAGCGCGCCAGACCTTTGCCGGCGGCGCATCGAATTCATATTCGAGCACGAGCGCTGCGTCGGAGGGATCAGGCTTCACGGCGTCACTCATTGATCCATATCCTTCAAGAGATCGGCGAGGGCATCCATGCGTTTCGGCCAATAGGCGCGGTAGCGCGCAAGCCAGGCCCCGATAGCGACGATTCCTTCGGGATCGACTTCGTAATTCACAAAGCGGCCCTGGCGCTGTTCGCGCACCAAGCCTGCCCCGCGCAGCACCGCAAGATGCTGTGACATCGCCGGTTGGCTGATCTCCAATCCATTGCGCAAAGCGCTCGCATTCAGGCTTCCGCCGGCAAGCTTCTCAAAGACCTTGCGGCGGGTCGGGTCGGCCAGCGCCTTGAAGATATCGGCTTCGATCATGGCAACACATAAGCATACGCTTATGTGTTGCGCAAGCCCCCGATTACTGCAGCGCCTCGCCGTGCTGCGAAATGTCCAGTCCTTCGAGCTCGTGCTCGCGGGATACGCGCAAGGGCACGAACAGGCTGACCAGCTTGAGCAGGACAAAGCTCACACCCGCCGACCAGACGAAGGTGACGGCGACCCCACAGAGCTGGATCAGCAGCTGTTGCGGATGGCCTTCGAGCAGGCCGGCGGTGCCGCCGATCGCGCTGGTTGCGAACACGCCGGCCAGCAGGGTCCCGGTCATCCCGCCGATGCCGTGGACGCCGAACACGTCGAGCGAATCGTCATAGTCGAAGCGGTGCTTCAGCCAGGTGCAGGCCCAGTAGCAGACGAGGCCTGCGATCACGCCGATGACGATACCGTGCCAGGGCGCCACGAATCCCGATGCCGGCGTGATGGTGCCGAGGCCGGCCACCGCGCCTGAGATCATGCCGAGCACGGAAGGCTTGCGCCGCGTCGACCATTCGATCGCGGCCCAGGTCAGCGCACCGGAGCAGGCTGCGAGATGGGTCGCGATGATCGCCAGCACCGCGCGCGAATTGGCCGCGCCTGCCGAGCCACCGTTGAAGCCGAACCAGCCGACCCACAACAGGCCGGTGCCCATCACCGCAAGCGACAGATCGAACGGCGAAAGATTTTCGGTGCCGTAGCCATGGCGGCGTCCCATCACCTTCGCGGCGACGAGGCCAGCGGTGCCGGCCGACAGATGCACCACGAGGCCGCCGGCGAAATCCAGCACGCCCATGCCGGCGAGGAAGCCGCCGCCCCAGACCCAATGCGCCAGCGGAATGTAGACGAAGATGAACCAGGCGACGGAGAACAGCAGATAGGCGGAGAACCGCATCCGGTCGGCAACCGCGCCCGCGACCAGCGCCACCGTGATGATCGCAAACGTCATCTGGTACAGCATGAACAGCGCTTCCGGGATCGTCTTCGCCGCCGGGTTGACGCTGTCCATGGTCATGCCGGCGAGGAACCAGCGGTCGAGCGTGCCGATCCATGGGCCGTCGCCGACGAAGCACAGCGAATAGCCGAACGCGACCCAGAGAATGGAGATGATCGTCACCGCGGCGAGGCTTTGCGCCATGGTGGCGAGCACGTTCTTCTTGCGCACCATGCCGGAATAGAACAGCGCGAGCCCCGGGATCGTCATCATCAGCACCAGCGCGGTGGCGACGATCATCCAGGCGGTGTCGGCGGTGTTGATCTCGGAGCCTGCGGCGCGCGCCGGCGAAGCCATGATCGACACAAACCCGATCGGCGCGGCCATAGCAGCCGCGCGGCGCAACAATCCCGCCATGTCGATTTCCCCCAGCATAGTGATTGCGTCGCACGCTGTGGCGTCGTTGCCCGGTGCGATCTAGATAAGAGTTAGTCCCTGTCTCACCGCACTCCACCCTCATCCTGAGGAGCCCGCGACAAGCAGGCGTCTCGAAGGACGGCCGCGGGCGAGTGCCGGGCCTTCATGGTTCGCCCGGCGATGCAAAGCATCGTCCGGAAACGCGTTCCGCGCTCCTCACCCTGAGGGTCTTCAAAGCGCGTCGCTGTCGGTTTCGCCGGTGCGAATGCGGATCGCGTGATCGATCGGCGTGACGAAGATCTTGCCGTCGCCGATCTGGCCGGTGCGCGCCGTCGCGGTGATCACGGCGACGGCCTTCTCGGCGATATCGGAGGCCACCGCGATCTCGATCCGGAGCTTGGGCAGGAAGTTCACGACGTATTCGGCGCCGCGATAGATTTCGGTGTGGCCCTTCTGACGGCCATAGCCCTTCACCTCGGTCACGGTCATGCCGTGGACGCCGATCGCCGTCAGGGCCTGACGGACCTCATCGAGCTTGAAGGGTTTGATGATCGCGACGACGAGTTTCATGGTCAGGCCTATTCCCCGGGGATGCGCCGCGCCGTATGTCCCCGGCGCTGCGTCAATCTGGCATCTTTCCGGGCAAATGGCATAAAAAACTTGCAGATTGAAGCGGAAAAACGTGGAGCCATGTGAACGGCCGCCTCTGTACAGGGCAGCCGTTCATCCTCCACAATGCGTTTTTGGCATGGATGCGGTGAACCCAAGCGTCCCGGCCGGTACATAAGTATGTTTGAGGGGGGACGCATCATGGCGAATTGGTTCTACGCATCCGAGGGCAAGCAGCAGGGGCCCTATCCGGAAGGGCAATTCCGCGACCTGGCCGCGCAAGGAATCGTGCGCCCGGATACGCTGGTGTGGTCGGAGGGCATGGCCGGCTGGCAGAAGGCCGCCGAAATCCCCGGCCTGATCGGCGGCGGCGGCGGTGCGCCCCCGATGATGCCGGCCGGTGGACCGCCGATGATGGGCTCCGGCGGTTATGCTGGCGGTGGCGGCGGCGGATCGCTGGCGGTCGATTTCGGCATCCTCGAGTTCACCTGGCGCAGCATCGTGATGCTGATCGGCATGTGCTTCATCATCCCGGTGCCGTGGGTGTTCGTCTGGTACACGAAATGGATCGTGTCCTGCGTGCAGGTCCCCGGAAGGCCCAATCTCAGCTTCACCGGCAATGCGATGGCGCTGGTGCCCTGGTATTTCGGATTCATCGTTCTGGCGATCGTGATCGGCTACATCGGCGTCCCGTTGCTGAGCAATTTGATATTCATCGCCCAGATCGTTCTCTACTGGCTCCTGATCAAATGGATGGTCGCGAACCTCGCCTCCAACGGGCAGCCGCTCGGCCTGAGCTTCACCGGCACGGTCTGGGCCTATGTCGGCTGGAGCCTGCTGTTTGCGATCTCCATCATCACCATCATCGGCTGGGCCTGGGTCGCCGCGGCTCAGATGCGCTGGTTCTGCCGCAGCATCGAAGGCACGCGGCGCGAGATCGTCTTCAACGGCAGCGGTCTCGGGATTCTCTGGCGGGGCATCGTGGCCGCATTCCTGTGCGGCTTCATCATCCCGATCCCCTGGGTGTATCGCTGGATCATGAACTGGTTCGCCTCGGAGACTGTCCTGGCTCCGCGAGGATCGCTCCGGGCATGACGTCGAGAGCCATAGGCGCGATCAATCGCGCTTATGCCTCTGGGGTTTTCCGTTCGCGCACGGAGCCTTCCTGCGCGACGGAGGCGACCAGCGTGCCATCGGCCTTGAAGATCGAGCCGCGGGTCAAGCCGCGGCCGCCTCGCGCGCTCGGCGAATCCTGTGCGTAGAGCAGCCATTCGTCCGCTCGGAACGGACGGTGAAACCACATCGCGTGGTCGAGGCTCGCGGGCATCATGCGCTTGTCGAACAGGGTGCGGCCGTAGCGCGCCATGATCGCGTCGAGCAGCGAAAAGTCCGACGCATAGGCCAGCGCGCACATGTGCAGCGCCGGATCGTCCGGCAGCGTCGCTGCGGTCTTGATCCAGACATGGATGCGGCCGTCCTCTATCTTCTGTCCGAAATAGCGGCCGAGCTCGACCGGGCGCAGCTCGATCGGACGGTCGGATTCATAGTAGCGGCGGATGAACTCCGGCATCTCCTTGAACATCGGCTGCTTCGCCACCTCCTCCGCGGTCAGCTTTTCCGGCGGCGGCACGTCGGGCATCTTGTCCTGGTGGTCGAACGCGCTCTCCTCCTCGGCATGGAACGACACCATGACCGAGAAGATCGCGTTGCCGTGCTGGATCGCGGTGACGCGGCGCGTCGAGTAGCTCTTGCCGTCGCGCAGGCGCTCGACCTGGTAGATGATCGGGATCTGCGGATCGCCCGGCAGGATGAAATAGCAGTGCAGCGAATGCGGCAGCCGGCCCTCCACGGTCCGGCAGGCCGCGACCATCGCCTGTCCGATCACCTGGCCGCCGAACACCCGCTGCCAGCTGGTCTTGGGGCTGTTGCCGCGGAACAGGTTCACCTCGAGCTGTTCGAGGTCGAGGATCGAAATGAGGTCGATCAGGCTTTTGGACATGGTGGTGCTTTCAAAATGCCTCGCCATTCCGGGTTGGTGCTTGTGCGCGCCCCGGAATGACAGCTCGGGCCGTTCCGCCCTTGTTTCACCGCACTGTTTCGCCCACCTCAAGTCTGCTAGCAAGACCAGGATTTGGCCGGGAATTGGGTATGTCAGTACAGGGTAGCATTGTCATCGGTGGCGGCGCGTTTGCGGGCCTTGCGCTGGCCCTGGCGCTGCGCCAGGGGCTCGGCCCCGAGATCCCCGTCATCGTCGCCGACCCCGCGCTCTCCACACGTCCGAGCCGAGACCCGCGCGCGACCGCGATCGTGGCCGCCTGCCGCCGCCTGTTCGAGGCGATCGGCGCCTGGGACGACGTCAGGGGCGAGGCGCAGCCGATCCTCGACATGGTCGTCACCGATTCAAAGCTGGAAGACGCCACCCGTCCGGCGTTCCTCAACTTTGCCGGCGACGTCGCGCCGGGCGAGCCGTTCGCGCATATGGTCGAGAACCGCCGCCTGATCGATGCGCTGGTGGTGCGCGCCGAGGCCGAGGGCATCGATCTCCGCGCGACCACCGTGTCGTCTTACGACGCGCGTTCCGAGGGCATCGACGTGACGCTCGGTGACGGCAGTGTCATTGCGGCGAGCCTCCTGGTTGCGGCCGACGGTGCGAAGTCGAAACTGCGCGAGCGCGCCGGCATCGCCACCCATGGCTGGGAATATGACCAGTCCGGCATCGTCGTCACCGTCGGGCATGAGCGCGATCACGAGGGCCGCGCCGAAGAGCACTTTCTGCCCGCCGGTCCGTTCGCGATCCTGCCGCTATCGGGCAAGCGCTCCTCGCTGGTGTGGACCGAGCGCCGCAGCGAAGCCGCGCGCATCATTGGCTTGAGCGACGAGGAATTTCACGGCGAGCTCGAGCGACGCTTCGGCCTGCATCTCGGCGAGGTGAAGGCGCTCGACAAGCCGCTTGCGTTCCCGCTGTCCTATTTCGTCGCGCGCTCCTTCATCGCCCAGCGTCTCGCGCTGGTCGGAGATTCCGCCCACGTCATCCACCCGATCGCGGGCCAGGGTCTCAACATGGGGCTGAAGGACGTCGCCGCGCTGGCCGAGGTCGTGGTCGATGCCGCGCGGCTCGGCATGGATATCGGCGGCGCCGACGTGCTCGAACGTTACCAGCGCTGGCGGCGCTTCGACACCATGGCGATGGGCGTTGCCACCAACTCGCTGAACTTCCTGTTCTCCAACCAGTCGACGCTGCTGCGCACGGTGCGCGACATCGGCCTCGGCCTCGTCGACCGCGCCCCGCCGCTGAAGAACCTCTTCATCCGCCAGGCCGCGGGTTTGACCGGTGAGATACCGCGGTTGTTGAAAGGCGAGGCGTTGTAGGATTTTCGTAGCTCCATCCGGCTACAAAACCCTCAATCGATCTTCCGCGCCTCTTCCGGCAGCATGATCGGGATGCCGTCGCGGATTGGATAAGCGAGCTTGGCGCTGCGCGAGATCAGCTCCTGCTTTGCAGAATCGAACTCCAGCGGGCCCTTGGTCAGCGGGCAGACCAGGATCTCCAGCAATTTGGGATCGACGCTGGGTTCGGGGCGTTCGGTGGGCGCGTTCATTTTTGTCTCCGACGATCGGTTGCCTCTAGCACAGAAAACCGCGGCCGCCCATTGCGGTCCGCTAGGCCGATACCATCCGCAGGATCTCGTCGAGCAGGCCCTGGAGTCGTGCCGCCGGCACCGGCGTGCCCGACAAGGCAAAACCGAGAAAGGTCCAGTACAGAACCTGCGCCCGCGCCTGCGCTATCGCGGGCGCAAGCCCCCGCTTCGAGAGCAGCGTCTCGATATAGTCCAGTCTGCGCCGGTCGATTGCACGCACCGCCGATTGTGCCGCCGCATCGAAGGCCGCCCAGTTCCGCACCGCGCGCTCGAGGTCGAGCCGCGCGCCAAACGTCCTGCGCAGCAGCGCTTTCAGCGGCTCGTCGCTGGCGGCTTCGACATCGGCGATGATCTGCTCGGCCGCGATCTCGCGCCAGCGCTTCAGGACAGTGGCGTGGAACGCGCCGAGATCGGCGAAATGCCAGTAGAAGCTGCCGCGCGAGACGCCCATGGCCTTGGCAAGCGGATCTGCCTTCAGGGCCGTGAAGCCGCTTTTAGCCAGCGCCTTCAGTCCCTCCTTGATCCAGTCGTCGGCAGAGAGCTGTTCGGTCATATCGGGTTCCCGGAGTCCAACCATACACTAGTGTATTGACAGACAGCAAGCCAGCACTTATCTATCCATACATAGCTGTATGGATGAAGCCTTAGGGAGCCCCTGACCATGCGTGACCTCTTGCTCCAGTGCGCCGGCGTCCTGACCATTGTCGTCGCGCTCATCCATGGCATCCTCGGCGAGGCCAAGGTCTTTGCCCGTGCCCGCATCGAGCCGGAACGGCTCCGGACCCTGATCCGCCTGGTCTGGCAGGCCTCGACCGTCGCATGGATCGGCGGCGGTGTGCTCCTGATCGCGGCGCCGTGGATGGAATCGGAGCCGGCGCGCCACTGGATCGTCGTCACCATGGCCTGTGTGTTCGGTTTCTCCGCGCTCGCCAACGCATGGGCCACGCGCGGCCGGCATTTCGGCTGGATGGCGCTCAGCACCGTCGTCGTCATCGCGGTTGCCGGCTACTGAGTACCAAAACGAGAAGTCACGCGTTACAGCGGAGAGCGGCGCCATGGAAAATCGTGTTCGCCTGACCATTGACGACGGTGTGGCTCATGTCCGGCTGAATCGTCCGGACAAGATGAACGCGCTCGATCCGGCGATGTTCGAGGCGATCATCGAGGCGGGTAGCAAACTTGCAAAACGCAGCGACGTCCACGCTGTCGTCCTCTCCGGCGAAGGCCGCGCCTTCTGCGCGGGGCTCGATCTGGACCGGCTTCTGGCCACGACGACCGGCGAGCCGTTGATCCCCTCGGTCGACCTGACGCGCCGAACCCACGGTCTGGCGAACTATGCCCAGCACCTCGTGTGGCTCTGGCGCGAGCTGCCCGTGCCTGTGCTGGCCGCAGTCCACGGCGTCGCCTTCGGCGGCGGCTTCCAGCTCGCGCTCGGCGCCGATCTCCGCTATCTCGCGCCCGACACGAAGCTCGCAATCATCGAGGCGAAATGGGGGTTGGTGCCGGATATGGGTGGCACGCAACTCATGCGCCGCCTCGCGCGCGAGGATGTCGTGCGCGAATTGACCTACACCGGCCGGGTGTTCTCGGCGCAGGATGCGCTTGCCTATGGCTTTGCCACGAAGCTCGCCGACGATCCCGTGAGGGCTGCGCTGGCAATCGCGCACGAGATTGCGGGCCGGAGCCCGGATGCGGTGCGCGCCGCCAAGCGGCTGCTCAATCTGGCCGCGACCTGCGACGTGGCCACGGGTCTCGCTGCCGAAACGGC
The DNA here is from genome assembly GCF_040547985.1 of Bradyrhizobium sp. LB14.3. Taxonomy (NCBI): domain Bacteria; kingdom Pseudomonadati; phylum Pseudomonadota; class Alphaproteobacteria; order Hyphomicrobiales; family Nitrobacteraceae; genus Bradyrhizobium; species Bradyrhizobium sp. LB14.3. The sequence goes on along the minus strand of NZ_JBEPQT010000017.1, from coordinate 20,007 downwards.
CGAGCAGGCGGCACTGCTCGGTTCCGCCAATCACGTCGAGGCGGTCAGAAGCAATCTCGAAAACCGCACGCCGCGATGGTGTCACCCATGAGCGCAACACGAACGAACTTTGAAGCATGGCCCTGACACTCGTCACCGGCGGAACCGGCCATCTTGGCCGGGATATCGTCGATCGCCTCGTTCGGGACGGACATCGGATCCGGGTTTTCGCGCGATCGCCTGCCGTGCGACCGGACGTCGAATGGGCAACCGGCGATCTCGCCACCGGCGTTGGGCTGCGCGAAGCGCTGCATGGTGTCGATACGGTCATCAACGCGGCGACCTGCTCGCCGATCGCGCGGCGCGGCGGTGTGCGGCCCGTGGACTTCTTCAGATCGCCCTCCGCCGTGGATGTCGAGGGAACGGAGCGGTTGCTGTCGCTATGCCGGAAGGCGTCGGTGCGGCACTTCCTGCACGTCTCGATCGTCGGCCTCGAAGAGGCGACCCTGCCGTATGCGCGGGTCAAGCTGGCCGGCGAGCGGCTGGTGCGTGCGTCGGCCCTGTCCTGGTCCGTGGTTCGCGCAATGCCGTTCTACTATCTGCTCGACAAGTTCCTCTCGGGCCTCGCCTGGCTTCCGCTCTGGCCGGTGCCGACCACGACGTTCGATCCCGTCGACGCTTCCGATGTGGCCGCTCATGTCGTGACTTGCGCGTTCGACGGGCTGCGCGGCGAGCGCACGGAGATCGGCGGCCCCGAAGCGCTCGATCTCGTTACCTTCGCCCGCCAATATCAGGATGCGAGGAAATTGCATCGAAGGATCCTGCCGATCGGCCTTTCGGATGCGAAGGCCCGGGGCATGGGTATTGTCGTCAGCCGCGGCGTGCGTGGACGTCTCTCGTGGTCGGATTGGCTGCGCGCAAACCGTGAGACGTAAGGCCGCAGTAGTCCGGCAAATGCGTGCTGCATACGGAGAGAACTGATCTTTTTCGGATCGTTAGAATAACTCTAAAGCCTGCCGGCGCTGAACCGGATTGACTTCATCATGTGCTTTGCTTCCTTCGGTCCCGCTTCGCCCCAGGCGCAGCGCCCACGACAGAGGAGGAGACGTTCGTGAAGGTCATTCGTGTTGTTGCCATTGCATTGACGATCGGGATTGGCGCGGGATCGGCGGCCATGGCTGACGGTTTCAAGGACTGCACCAAGCTCGACAAGGCGTCGTGGAAGCCGGCGAGCGAAGCCGAAGCCAAGGCCAAGGCGCTGGGCTACGAGGTGCGACGCTCCAAGATCGAAGGCTCCTGCTACGAGGTCTACGGCGTCAAGGAAGGCAAGCTTTACGAACTGTTCTACAGCCCCGAAGATCTCAGCCTCAAGCACACGATTGCGAAGTAGACCGCGCGAGATAGTCTGCGCGCAAATGGTCTGCGCAAAGTCACGCCTGAGGGTGGCCCTCGCTTGATTGAAGAACCGGTACCGGAAGCGCGCGGGGTGTCCAACCGGAGCCCCGCGGATCGAACCGCTTCGCGGACAGTCACGATCTGGGATCTCCCGCTGCGCCTCTGGCACTGGGCGCTCGCGGCTTGCGTTCTGGCCGCCTGGTTCACGCCCACCGTCTATGACGGACTTCACGGCATCGTCGGCTATGCGGTGCTCGGGCTTCTCGCCTTCCGTCTGGTCTGGGGTTTTTGGGGAAGCCGCTATTCGCGCTTCCGCATGGTCGGCGTCAGGCTTCGGGCCGCGCCGCGCTATCTCTGGAATCTGCGCCGCGGCATCACCGGCCGTTATATCGGGCTCAATCCCGCCGGCACGTTGATGCTGGTGGCGCTGCTGGCCTCACTCGCGGTCTCGACGATATCAGGCGCGATGTCGGTGACCGTGACCTTCTTCGGCGTCTGGTGGGTCGAGGACACCCACCATTATTCATCGGACGCGGTCATCGTCCTGGTCGTGCTGCACGTCTTGGGCGTGCTGCTGATGGGGCTTCTTCAGCGCGAGAACCTGATCCGCGCGATGATCACGGGACGCAAGCGCATCCGCGGTCATCTCTAAATGTCCGTTGCGGATCTCGGCACAGGTTGTTCGCAGTCTGATGGCGCTACATCCTCCGCGCAAATGCTCGGCAAATCGAATTGCATAGATAGCGTTAACCTGCCGCTAAGCATGCAATCAGGAGTTGCACCAAATTAACGCGAAGAACGTTTAGCCCATCCACAATCGGCGATATCGGACGACGGAGGCGATTTCGATGTTCCGCGTTTTTACCTGCCTCACGGCAGAGCATGATTGGCGCCTTGTCATGCTCGCCGGTCTGGTTTGCTTCGCCGCAAGTATTGTAGCCGTCAGCATTTTTCATCGGGCGATCGCGTCGCGAGCTTGGACCCGGCTGATGTGGATTGCGATCGCCGGCGCCGCCATCGGTTATGGAATCTGGGCAACGCATTTTGTTGCAATGCTCGCCTACGAGCCCGGAGTCTCAACCGGTTACGGCATCGCTCTGACAGCTCTGTCGCTCGCCGCGGCGATGATCCTGACGTCATGCGGTTTTGGCGTTGCCGTCAGCAATTCCGGCCCGTGGCGCGCGGCTGCCGGCGGCGGAATTATCGGCGCCGGTATTGCGAGCATGCACTATCTCGGCATGTGGGCCCTCGAAGTGCCTGGTCGCGTGAGCTGGTCGCCGGAGCTGGTGCTCGTCTCCATCGCCCTCGGCATGGTCCTGGGCTACGCCGCCCTTGCGGTTGCGCTGGGCAGCAAGAACAAGTGGGGGACCTTCGTAGCGGCGCTGCTGCTGACTCTCGCCATCGTGTCGCATCATTTCACGGCTATGGGGGCCGTGCAGATCATCCCAGACCCGACGCTGGCAAGCGATACCTTGTCGCTTTCTCCCGGCTTCCTCGCCGTGGCAATTGCGGGTGTGGCTCTGTCAGTACTCGGGATGAGCTTTATCGGCGTGCTGGCGGATCGCCGCCTTGCGACCAGAACCAGCAGATTCGAGGAAATCATCAGTGAGCTTTCGCTCGCCAGGCAACAGGTAGAAGATTCGCAAAAGCAAATCCAGGACCAGAAAATCAGGCTGGACACGGCCATCAACAACATGGTCGAGGGCCTTTGCATGTTCGATGCGGAGAAGCGGCTTGTCGTCTGCAACGAGCGTTATGCCCTGCTCTATCGGCTGCCGCCGGAGCTACTGAGGGCGGGGACATCGCACACCGACATCATCAGGCATCGCATCGTGAAGGGAGTCCTCAAGGGCGACCCCAGCGAGGACGCTGCCGAGCAATTCATCTCGAAGCTGGCCGCGTTGCCTTTCGATGCTGTCTCGAGCAGAATCGACGAGTTTGCGGATGGTCGGCTGATCTGCGTGACGCGACAGCCAATGGCCGGTGGCGGATGGGTGGCTACGCATCTCGACGTCACCGAGCAACGCCGGTCCGAGGCGAAGATCACTCATATGGCGCAACACGATGCGCTGACCGATCTGCCAAATCGCGTGCTGCTCAGAGAGCGGATGGAGCATGCCATTGCGGTTACGCGCAACGGCGGCGTCGATCTAGCCGTGCTCATACTTGACCTCGATCGCTTCAAGGAAGTCAACGACACCCTTGGACATCCGACGGGCGATTCCCTGCTGCGCGCCGTTGCTGCGCGTCTGCGCGAATGCACCACGGAAACTGCGTTGATCGCTCGACTGGGCGGCGACGAGTTCGCGGTGATCGACTACGTGACCAGCCCAGCCGTGGAAGCCGCCGCCCTCGCCGAGAACATCAGAAAAGCGCTTTGCGAACCGTTCGATCTCGGCGATCACCGGGTCACGGTGGGCACCAGCATCGGCATTGCCATCGCGCCGCGTGATGGCAACGATTCCGACGTGATCATGAAGAGTGCGGATCTCGCTCTCTACTCCGCCAAGAGTGGCGGACGTGGTGCATTCCGCTTCTTCGAGCCGGAACTCGACGAGCTCATGCATGCGCGACGCAACCTGGAGCGCGACATGCGGGCTGCGATTGCCGGCCATCAATTCGAGCTCCACTACCAGCCGTTCGTCAGCTCCGCGACCGGCAAAATCAGCGGCTTCGAGGCCTTGCTACGCTGGCATCACCCACAGCACGGTCTGGTCATGCCGAACGAATTCATCCCGCTTGCGGAGGAGACCGGCTTGATCGTGCCGCTGGGAGAATGGGTCCTGAGAACCGCCTGTGCGGAAGCGGCCAAATGGCCTGCGCATGTCAGGATCGGGATCAATCTGTCTCCCGCTCAATTCAGGAGCAAGGAGCTTGTTCCGGTCGTTATCGGCGCGCTGGCGAATTCGGGAGTCGCGTCGCACCGACTCGAGCTCGAGGTCACCGAGACGGCGATCATGCATGACAGCGAGGCTGTTTTTGCAGTGCTCGGCCAATTGCGCGAACTCGGCGTGCGGATCGCCCTGGACGATTTCGGCACCGGCTATTCATCACTGAGCTTTCTGCAAAGATTCCCGTTCGACAAGATCAAGATCGACCGCAGTTTCGTCAACGAACTATCCAGCGCGCGGGCAGAGGCGCACCATCTCGCGCGAGCAGTGGTTCGTTTCGCAATCAGCCTCGGTAAGGTGACGACCGCCGAGGGCGTCGAAACGAAGGAGCAGCTGGATATCCTCCGTGAGGAGGGGTGCGTCGAGACGCAAGGCTACTATTTCAGTAGGCCGATGCCTGCATCCGACATCGCCAGAATACTGCGAGGTGCCGGAGCGGCCGTCCGCGCTGCCTGAGCGTCCAAGCCCTCACTGCAGCGGCGGATCGCCGCTGGTGCGCTTCTTGGCGAGATCCATCTCGGTGACGGCGATCAGGATTTCGGCGCGGGTCTTCAAGTCAGGCGCTTCCAGCATCGCTTGCTTCTCGGCCACGCCATAGGGCGACATCATCGCCAGCGCGTTGACGAGCGCCTCATTGGGAGCGGTCTCGACGCCCTCCCAATCGACCTTGAGGTTGTTGGCCTTCAAAAAGTCCGCCAGCACCGTCAGCAGCGCCTCGCGATCGACCTCGTCCTCGCCCATGCGCGGCGTGAAATCGTCGACGAAGGCGAAGAAGTCGACCTTGCACTGCCGGTAGGCGGTGAGCACTTCGAGCTCCTCGAGCACCCTGAAGCGCGAGACGCCGGTCAGCTCGAGAATGTAGCGGCCGTCGCCGGATTCGGCGAGCTGGGTGATGCGGCCGACACAGCCGACGCTGAACAGCGCCGGCCTGTCGGAGTTCTTCCGCGAGTGCGCGATGTCGGGCTGGATCATCCCGATCAGGCGATGGCCGTCGCGGAAGGCATCGTCGATCATCGCGAGGTAGCGCGGCTCGAAGATGTTGAGCGGCATCTGCCCGCGCGGCAGCAGCAGCGCGCCCGGCAGCGGAAACACCGGAAGGATCTCCGGAAGGTCGGCGGGCCCGCGATATTCGATATTGATCGGCATCTGCCCGGTCCCCTGGCCTTGCCTGCTCGCCTTAGGAAAACAGGATGATCGACAAGCGCTTGCGTCCCTCGACGGTTGCATCATCCGTGCCGCCCCAGGCCTCGAAGAACTGCACCAGCTGCTTGCGGGCGCCGTCGTCGTTCCATTTGCGGTCGTGCTTGATGATCGCGAGTAGTTGCTCGGTGGCGGCGGCGCGGTTGCCTTGCGCGTTGAGCGCGGTCGCGAGGTCGAATCGCGCCTGATGATCGAGCGGGTTTGCGGCGACTTTCTGTTCCAGCTCGGCGACCGGCCCGAGCGATTGCGCCTGCTCGGCGAGATCGATCGCGGCCTGCACGGCTTTCACCGCGGGGTCGTTGCGCTTGGATTCCGGCACCATGGCCAGCGTCTGCTTGGCCTGCTCCATCGCGCCGGAGGTGGCGTAGCATTTCGCGAGTCCGGCAAGGGCCGCGATGTTGGTCGATTCGTGCTCCAGCACTTCCGCGTAGATCTGGGCGGCCGCAGCGGCATCGCCCTCGGCGAGCACGGCCTCGGCCTCTTGGAGGATTTCCGCGACATTCGGCTCACCCGGGGCGGTCACGCCCTTGGTCAGCTTCTCGATGAAGGCGTTGAGCTGGCTCTCCGGCACCGCGCCCATGAAGCCGTCGGCCGGCTGGCCGTTGACGAAGGCGATCACCGCCGGAATCGACTGGATGCCCATCTGGCCCGGGATCGCCGGGTGCTGGTCGATGTTCATCTTGACCAGCTTGACCTTGCCCTTGGCGGCCTTGACGGCCTTTTCCAGCAAGGGCGTAAGCTGCTTGCAGGGGCCGCACCATTCCGCCCAGAAGTCGATCAGCACCGGCTGGTGCTTCGATTCCTCGATGACGTCCTTCACGAAGGTCTGGGTGGTCGTGTCCTTGATCAGATCGGTCGCAGCCGGGCCCGCCGCTCCGTTACCCTGTTCGATGATCGTCACGGGATCCCCTCGTCTGTATCTGGAATGGCGGGTCTTTAGCACGCCGCCAATTCATATGCTTCGCTGTCCGCCCTAAAATTGGGCCGGGGCGGCCGAATTTCAATCCGTGCGCGACGATTCGGCGGTTGCGGGGCGTTTTTGGCCGATTTGCCCGGGTTTGGGTCCATATGGGCCGTCCAATGCGAATCTATGCCGCGCGTAGCTGTTGCATTCGGCGTCCGGTTTTGGCATACGACAGCCGTTGCCGGGCGCGTCACGCGGCCGACACAGGATGCGGGTGTAGCTCAGTGGTAGAGCACGACCTTGCCAAGGTCGGGGTCGAGGGTTCGAGCCCCTTCGCCCGCTCCAATTTTTCCCAAAGTATCCAGCCGAGCCGGACGGGGTCGTGGTTTCCCACGCCGGTGGCGGCTGTATTGGGCCTCGAATGACAGTTCTGGTCACAGGCAGCGCCGGCCATCTCGGGGAGGCCCTTCTCCGCACGCTCCGCGGACGCGGTTCAACTGTGCTTGGGATCGATTTGAAGGCATCGCCCTTCACCGATGCCGTCGGCTCGATCGTCGATTCTGATTTCGTGCGAGGCCAGATGGCCGGCGTTACCGCCGTGATCCACACAGCGACGCTGCACAAGCCGCATGTGGCGACGCACTCCAAGCAGGATTTCATCGACACCAACGTCACCGGCACGCTCAATCTGCTCGAAGCGGCGGTGTCCGCTGGCGTGCGCAGCTTCGTCTTCACCAGCACAACCAGCGCGTTCGGCTCGCAGCTTCGGCCCGACGCCGGCCAAGCCGCGGTGTGGGTCACCGAGGACCTGCCGGCGGTGCCCAAGAACATCTACGGCACGACCAAGCTGATGGCCGAAACTCTCTGCGAGCTGTTCTGTCGCGAGCGCGGCCTGCCGGTCCTGATCTTGAGAACCTCGCGCTTCTTCCCCGAAGACGATGACGATCCTGCAATGCGATCAGCTTACGCGCCGGAGAACGCGCAGGCCAACGAGCTGCTCTATCGCCGGCTGGATATCGCGGACGCGGTGAACGCCCATCTGCTCGCCGCCGAGCGGGCGCCGAAGATCGGGTTTGCCCGCTACATCGTGTCGGCCACCAGCCCGTTCGAGCAGCGCCATCTGGCAGCACTTGCGCGCGATGCGGCCACTGTCGTGCGCGAGCTCTATCCGGATTGTGCGGAGCTCTATGCGGCGCGCGGCTGGCGGCTGTTCCCCGAGATCGACCGGGTCTATGTCAACGACCGCGCGATGCGCGAGCTGGGCTGGCGGCCCGCATTCGACTTCGCCCATGTCCTGAACTGCCTTCGCGATGGCCGCGATTTTCGCAGCACGCTGGCGCGCGATGTGGGGTCGAAAGGCTATCACGAGACGATTTTCGGCGATGGTCCCTACCCCGCCGCCCCGTAGTCGCCGCTTTTGCCAATTTGCTCGACGCTTCAAATGCCTGTCCGGGGTCACCGGGACCAAAATGGCCTCCGCCGTTCTACTGTGCATGGGGTTGTTTTCGCGTTTTTTTGTTCCCGACCGTCCTGCTGCCTGCAAATTGGCCACGCGCTGTCTCGATTCCGCGTTGCAGCGAGACCGTGCCGCTGTCGTGCTCGGGCCGAGAACATCCGTCTCAATTTTTATCGAGGGCAATGGCATCGCATGCGGCGCGCTTCTCACTGCTCGCAGATGTGCTAACCTTTTTTGCGTCTGTCCTCTCGACAGACTCAAAACTTCGCCTCTCGACTAGCCATAATAAAATAACGTGCAGCCCTGACGGCTGCCTTAGGGAGTGACGCGATGACATCGATGTTCCATCGATCCGTGTTGGCGCTTGCGGCCGTGGCCCTTCTTGCGGGGACCAGCGCTGGCTACGCGCAGGACAAGAACAAGCCGCTGAAGAAATACGAATCCGGCACCAAGGAGTTCTGGACCCATCCGCCGGATGACTGGTTCCTCGGCGACGAGACCGAGGCGCAGAAGGGCCTGGCGCCGCCGTCGGGTCCGCCGACCGGCGCGTCGGAGGCCGAACTCGCCAATATCGTCAAGAAGGTCAAGCTGCCGGCGGGCTTCAAGATGGAGGTCTACGCGTCCGGTGTGCTGGCCGCGCGGCAGATGGCCTGGGGTGACAAGGGCACGCTGTTCGTCGGCTCGTTCGGCCTCGGCAACGTCTATGCCATCAAGGACAACAACGGCAAGAAGGAGGTCAAGACCATCCTGAAGGGGCTGAACATGCCCACCGGTCTGGCCTTCAAGGACGGCGCGCTTTACGTCATCGCGGTCGACAAGCTGATCCGCTACGACGATGCCGAAGCCAAGATGGATAATCTCGGCGAGGGCAAGGTCGTCTATGACGATATGCCGTCCTATGCCGCGCACGGCTGGAAATACATCGCGGTCGACAAGGAAGGCTGGTTCTACATTCCGTTCGGACCGCCCTTCAACATCGGCGTGCCCCCAACCAGCGTCGCGCAAATCCGCCGCGTCGATCCCAAGACCGGCAATGCCGAAGTCTATGCGCTCGGCGTCCGCAACTCGGTCGGCGGCGACGTCGATCCGCGTACCGGCAAGTACTGGTTCACCGAGAACGCGCGTGACTGGGTCAGCGATGATCTACCCAGCGACAAGCTGAACATGATCTCGAAGATGGGCGAGCACTTTGGCTATCCCTATTGCCATCAGGGTGACCTGCCCGATCCGAAGTTCGCGATGGGCCACAAGTGCTCCGAGTTCACGCCGCCGGTGCTGAACCTCGGCGCGCACGTCGCTCCGCTCGGCATGAAGTTCTATACCGGCGATCAATTTCCGCCTGAGTACAAGAACAACATCCTGATCGCCGAGCACGGCTCCTGGAATCGTCACAAATACCAGGGCGGCCGCATCATGCGCGTGATCGTCGGACCCGACGGCAAGAATGCCAAGCAGGAGGTGTTTGCTTCCGGCTGGATCGAGGGCGACCAGGGCTATCTCGGCCGTCCCGACGACATCATCCTCGCCAAGGACGGCTCGATCCTCGTCGCCGACGATTGGGCCGGCGCGATCTACCGCATCAGCTACAGCAAGAAGTAGCGTACAAGGACGCGAGGCTGCGGGGCAGAGGGGCACCGCAGCCTTTCTCGTTTTCAATTTCGCACGCTGTGGTTCCGAATCTGCGCGCTGCCTGCGTACAAGTCTGGAACCCAAAACCACGAACGAGGGTTATCGAGTCCGGGTTCGTCCTCAGGCGCGCTCCGGGAATGACGAACTCGTCAAAGCGGAATCTTCAATCATGCGCCGGCAGGTCATCTCGCTCGCTATCAACGCGCTCGCGCTCACAGCGCTCGCATTCGTCCCGGCCCAGGCCGCCGACAACGCCGCGATCAAGGAGAAGGCCGCCGTCTGCTCCGGCTGTCACGGCGAGAACGGCATCTCGCAGACCGAGAATATCCCCTCGCTCGCCGGCCAGCCCGATCAATTTCTGCAATGGCAGCTCGTGTTCTTCCGCGCTGGTTCGCGCAAGAACGACCAGATGCAGCCCATCGCGGAGGAAATCACCAACGAGGACGTCCGCAATTTCGGTGCTTATTTCGCGCAAATGACGCCGCCAAAGGGCGAGGAAGACAAAGACCCGGACCTGTCGAAAAAGGGCGCGCAAGTTGCCGTCGGCCGCCGCTGCGCCTCATGCCATACCGATAGCTTTGCCGGCACCAAGGCCGTCGCGCGACTCGCGGGTCAGCGCGAGGAATATCTGGTCAAGGCGCTGCGCGACTACAAGACCAACCAGCGCGTCGGCGGCGGAGGCGCCGCGATGGCTGACGTCGCCTATCACATGAGCGACGAGGAGATCACGGCCGTCTCGCACTATCTCGCGTACTTCAAATAGCGGAAGGTGCGGTCAGCCCGCCCGCTGCTTCTCATACGCCTTCAAATGCGTGTACGCGATGCGCAGCTTCGGCACCGGCACCTTGGCGGCATCGGCGCGCGCGATGAGGTCGCCGATGACGTGATCGGCCTCGACCGGCAGGCCGGCCTTGACGTCCCGGAACATCGACGCCGTCATAGGCGAACCCTCGGTGGTGAGGTTACCCTTCACGCGCTCGAAGAACGGACCGCCCGGCGTGTAGCCTGAGGCGGTGGCGATCGCGCTGGTCTCGTCCAGCATGCCGAGCAAAAAGTCCCTGCCGCCGGGGGCGGCGAGAATGTTGCCGACGGAGGCGCGCATCAGGCTGGTGGACGCCGCCAGCGAGGAGAGGAACACCCACTTCTCCCACATGTCCTGCATGATGTTCTGGCTGGCCGTGGCACCATTGATGCCGTCCTTGAAGGCCTCGTCGATCGCCTTGACGCGATCCGACAGCTTTCCGTCGCGCTCGCCGTAATTGATCGACTGCATCGGCTGGAGCTGCACCACCTCGCGCTTCTCGTTGAGCGTCGCGGCGATGGCGCAGAGGCCGCCGAGCACGCGCTCCTTGCCGAACTTGCCGTCGAGGATATCGAGATGCTTCATGCCGTTGAGCATCGGAATGATCGCCGTGTCGGGCCCGACCGCCGCCGCGAACGACTTGATGGCGTCGTCGAGATCGAACGCCTTGCAGCTCAACAGCACCACGTCGAACTTGTCCTTGAGCTCGTCGGCCTCGACCCGCGGCGGATCCTTCAGCGTCACGTCGCCATTCGGGCTCTTGATGACGAGGCCGGCGCTCGCGAGCTCGCTGGCGCGCCGCGGCCGGACCAGGAAGGTGACGTCGCGGCCGGCCTGCAACAGCCTGCCACCAAAATAGCCGCCGATGGCGCCGGCACCGACCACGAGGATACGCATGGGATTGTCCTTGTTGTTGCTCTTGCTGTTATGCTTGCAATAGTTCTTACTGTTGTTCTTGGCGAACTATCTATAGTCGTCATTGCGAGCGAAGCGAAGCAATCCAGAATGCTGCCGCGATCACATTCTGTCGCTGGAGAATGAGCGGGCTACTTTCCCGACACCATCTCCTCGACCTCGCGCAGCTGCTCCTTGCCGAAGAACATCTCGTCGCCGACGAAGAAGGTCGGCGAGCCGAACGCGCCGCGCGCGACGGCCTCCTCGGTGTTCTTGATCAGCCTGCCCTTCACTTCGGGCTCTTGCGCGCGGGCGAACAGCTTTTGGGCGTCGAGACCGGAAGACGCCAGCGCCTTCGCCGCGATTTCAGGATCGTCCATTTTCTTCGGCTCGCGCCACATGTGATGGAAGGCGGCCGCGACATAGGTCTCGAACACGCCTTCGAGCTGCGCCGCGATCGCCGCCCGCATCAGGTTCAACGTGTTGACGGGGAAGAAGGGATTCATGACATAGGGTTGAACCTGGAAGCGCTTGACGAAGCGCTCGGTCTCGACCGTGTGGAATTCGCGCTTGTTCTTGATGCCGGCGAGCGTCTCGGCCGGCGACTTGTTGTTGGTCGACTTGAAGATGCCGCCGAGCAGGATCGGCACGTACTCGAACTTGACACCGATGCGCTGCTCGATCGCCGGAATCGCGAGATGACTGAGATAGGCGTTCGGACTGCCGAAATCGAACAGGAATTGCGGGGCTGTGCGGGTCAAAATCGTTCTCCCTGACGTCGGTTTTTCACATTGTGGCGCAGCGCGCGCCACGGGTCCACCGCTTAATGACGGTCGTAATCTCTTGATGATGTCGTCAGATCAGACGCCGGATCGTTCGCTTGCGCCACACCAGAAGGTAATAGCCCATCTGCAAAAGGAACATGGCGCAAAACACGATCGGATAGGCGGCCCACACACCCTGTAGGCCGATCGTGCGGCTCAGGATCACCGCAGATGGCAGCTCGATTGCGACAATGGCGACGATCGAGAGCAGCATCGGCGTCAGCGCCACGCCGGCAGCGCGCATCGCGCCTGAAAACACGGTCGCAAGGCCAAACGGCACCGAGCTCCACAACGCAATCTGGAGCAAGCTCTTCGCGAGATCGAGCACGATGTCGTCAGTGATGAAGACACCGAGCACGGCGCGCGGCGCGAGATAGATCAGCGCCACCAGCCCGCCTGTCAGGACGATGTTGAACATGAGGCCGGTGCGTACGATGCCATCGAGCCGCGTTCTGTCGCCGCGGCCAACCGCCTGCGCGCCGAGGATCGAGACCGCGATCGAAATCGATATCGCCGTGAACTGGGTATAGCCCATCACCTGGTTGACCGCGCCATAGGCGGCGGTGGCGTCGGACCCATAGGTGTTGACGAGGCCGAGCAGCACCAGCTCGGCGATCGCCATCACCACCATGCCGATCGCGCTCGGCAGTCCGATACCGAGGATTTGTCCCAGCACCACACGATTGAGCCGGAGATGACGCAGCAGTGCAGCGTCCGGTGCCAACGGATGTTTCTTCCGCAGCAGATAGGCGGCCAGCGGGATCAGCGTCAGCGCGTTGGCGATCGCCGCCGCCCAGGCCGGGCTGGTGATTCCGGCCGCCGGCAATCCGAGCGACCCGTGGATCAGCATTGGCGTCAGGATCAAGCCGATCGCGGTCGACAACGCCAGCGCCAGCAGCGGCGTCAGCGCATCGCCGACGCCGCGGATCATCGCTGTCATCAGCAGGAAGACGAAGCCGAGCGGCATGGTGAACAGCATGACACGGGCATACGCGCTGGCCTGGTCGAGAATGTCCGCGGGGGTCGCAAGCATCATCATCAATTGCCGGCTGAAGATCCCGCCGATCAGCGCAATCGAAATCGACAGCAACAGGCCGACCGCGAGCGTGGTGCCCACGACAATCTTGATCCGACCCTGCTCGCTCGCGCCATGGGCCTGGCCGATCAGGACCGTGGCGCCGGTGCTCAGCCCCATGACGAAACCGAACAGGAAGAATATTACCGGGAAGAACACCGAGACCGACGCGAGCGCGTCGACGCCGATCATCTGGCCGAGATAGGCGTTGCTGACGGTGCCGAACAGCGATTGCAGCGCATTGCTCAGCATCAACGGTGCGAGGAAGCGCAGGAACGTCGTCCGGAGCGGTTTGGAGGCGGACATGGATGTGTCTTTCATCAGGGCATGCGAAGCCGTTGCCGCGCAATGCGCGGCTCGACCGTCGATGGGTTTGTGAGTAAAGGCGCGCCTAGGCGCGGTCGCTATAGGCGAGCTTGACGATGTGATCGCGGATGTCAGTGGGCCAATCTGCGATCAGTCCGGTGAAGCGCCGCCGGTCATCCGCGAACAGCGCGCGCGAAGCTTCCTCGAACTGCGGCAGATTGCCGGCCATGGTCGACATGAAGTGATAGGCCGCATCGCGCGCCTGACGCTCGCGGTCCTTGTCGCCGCTCGCGCGGCGCGCTTCGTCGACGAGCTTTCGCAGCGCGACCGAGGCGCCGCCTGCTTGCGCGTTGAGCCACTCCCAGTGCCGCGGCAGCAACGTGATCTCCCGCGCGACCACGCCGAGCTTCGGCCGGCCGCGGCCACGCGGTTCGCTCGACGGTATCGTCTCCTCAACTGGAGGCGGGACCAGCTTTGTCAGCCGCGCCAACACCTCGCGATCCCCGCCGCGCAGATCGAAGTCGATTGATCGGCCCGTGTCGTCCTCGAAGATGATGATAGGCTCGTCCGGCAATGGGGCGATCCGCTTGACGACCAGCGCGACCTCTCCTGCCGGTCCCGACGCCAGTCGGCGCGGGCCTTGGAATGCGGTAAAAGTCCTCTGCATCGAAATCACTGCCAAATTGACGACGTCGGACAGTTTAATACCCGGGTAAATTCTCGGCGTCAATATACCCGGGTGAAAATATCCGGCCGGATGGCTCGACATTGCGTTCCCGGGCTGGCACGAACGCGCGGCCGATCGACCACGCCTAGCCCCCGGGGACCACGCGATGCTGACCGTACACCACCTCAACAATTCCCGTTCACAGCGGGTGCTGTGGCTGCTCGAGGAGTTGGGCGTGCCTTACGAGATCGTGCGCTATCAGCGCCAGCCGGACATGCGCGCGCCGAAGGAGCTGCGCGCCATCCATCCGCTCGGCAAGTCGCCCGTCATCACCGACAACGGCAACACCGTCGCCGAATCAGGCGCGATCATCGAATATCTCATCGCCACCTACGGCAACGGCCGGCTGGTCCCGCCGCTGAACACGCCCGAGCGGCTGCGCTTCACTTACTGGCTGCACTATGCGGAAGGCTCGGCGATGCAACCGCTGCTGCTCAAGCTGTTGTTCACGCTGATGCCGAAGCGCGCGCCGGCGCTGCTGCGCCCCCTGGTACGCAAAGTCTCGAACCAGGCGCTCAGCGCGCTCGTCAATCCGCAGCTCAAGCAGCACATGGATTACTGGGAAGGCGAGCTCGGCAAGAGCGAGTGGTTCGCCGGCAGCGAGTTCACCGCGGCCGACATCCAGATGAGCTTTCCGCTCGAGGCAGCCCAGGCGCGGGGCGGGCTCGAGCTCGGCCATCCCAAGGCGATGGCGTTTTTGGAGCGCATTCACGCGCGGCCGGCGTACAACCGTGCGCTTGAGAAGGGCGGGCCGTATCAGGTGGGGCGGTAAGTTTCCTCGCCGCCCCCGGGACGATGGTGCCCGTTAGTCCGCGTGCAATATCCGCCCGCGGGTCTCCGGCAGCGCGAAGGCGGCGATGAAGAACAGCGCGTAGGCCACCACTGCAAACATAGCGATCGCGTTCGCGAGTGACGTCGTCGCCGAGAGCGAGCCGACGAGGAACGGAAACAGCGCGCCAATGCCGCGGCCGAAATTGTAGCAAAAACCCTGGCCCGAGCCGCGCAGCCGCGTTGGATAAAGCTCGGTCAGGAACGCGCCGATCCCCGAGAAATAACCCGAGGCGAAGAAGCCGAGCGGGAAGCCGAGCACCCACAGGATTTCGTTGGTCAGGGGCAGCTGCGTGTAGAGCAGCACCACCGCCATCGCGCCGATCGAGAAGATCAGGAACAGATTGCGCCGTCCGATCCGGTCGGCAAGCCAGGCACCAACGAGATAGCCGATGAAGGATCCGATGATCAGCGTCGAGAGATAGCCGGTCGAGCCGACGATCGAGAGGTGCCGCTCCTTGGTCAGGAATTGCGGCACCCAGAACGTGACGGCGTAATAGCCGCCCTGGCAGCCCGTCGCCATCAGCGACGCCAGGATCGTGGTTTTCAGGATCGGGCCGGAGAAGATTTCCCAGAGCGCCGGACGATTGCCACTCGCGGCCTGTTTGGCGCGGGCTTCGGCCGCGACCTCGGGCTCGGTGACGGAGCGGCGGATGTAGAACACCAGCAGCGCCGGCAGCGCGCCGATCACGAACATCCAGCGCCATGCCGTCTCCGGCGGCAAAGCCGAGAACAGGATCGCCTGCGACAGCACCGCGAGGCCCCAGCCGACCGCCCAGCCCGATTGCACCGAGCCGACCGCGCGCCCGCGATATTGCGGCCGGATCGCTTCACCCATCAGCACGGCGCCCGCCGCCCACTCGCCGCCGAAGCCGAGGCCCAGCACCGCGCGCGCGATCAGGAGCTGTTCGAAATTCTGCACGACCGCGCAGACCAACGAGAACACCGAGAACCAGATGATAGTGATCTGGAGCGTCCTGACCCGGCCGATATGGTCGGAGAGATAACCGCCGAGCCAGCCGCCGATGGCGGACGCCAGCAGCGTCACGGTGCCGGCGAGGCCGGCCGATCCCGCATCGACCTTCCACAGCGCGATGATGGTGCCGATCACCAGCGGGTAGATCATGAAGTCCATGCCGTCCAGCGCCCAGCCTGCCGCGCAAGCCCAGAATGTCCGGCGCTCCGGTGCGTTCATGTCGCGATAGAAGGCAAGAAGGCTGGTGTCTTCGATCTCGGCGCGTTCGATGCGCTCGGTCGGATCGGTCGTGGTCATGAGCGTCTCCCCGGCAATTCCCTTATGCGGGCGGTGGTAGCACGCGCGGTGGCTTGCGCAAGCACGAGCAGGCCTTCGCGCTATGCCGGGACAGAGCTACTGCCCCGCGGCTTCCGCGCCTCGCGTGCGTGGATCGCGTGCGCCAAGCGGCCCGTTGGCGGTCACCGCGATCGAGTTCGCCGATGTCTGCCCCATCGGCTCGACGATGAGGTGGTCCATCGCCTTCAGCTCGAGCAGGACATTGTCGGGAAAGCCGCTCTCGATCCGCACCTCGTCGGGCAGCCATTGGTGATGCAGCCGCGGCGCGGCCACGGCGGCCGCAACGTCCATCTTGTAGTCGAGGACGTTGACGATCACCTGGAGCACGGTCGAGATGATGCGGCTGCCACCGGGCGAGCCTGTCACCAGCACCGGCTTGCCGTCCTTCAGCACGATAGTCGGCGACATCGAGGACAGCGGCCGCTTGCCGGGCCCGGGCAAATTGGGCTCGAAGCCGACGAGGCCGTAGGCATTGGAAGCGCCGACAGCTGCGGTGAAATCGTCGAGCTCGTTGTTGAGCAGCACGCCGGTGCCATCGGCGACGAGGCCAAGACCGTAGCTGAAGTTCAGCGTATAGGTGTTGCTGACGGCGTTGCCGCTGCCGTCGACGACGGAAAAATGAGTGGTGTTGCTGCCCTCGTGCGGCGAGGTGGCGGTGGAAACGAGCTGCTTCGACGGCGTGGCGCGATCGGCGGAGATGGTTGCCCGCAGCTTGGCGGCGTAGTCCTTGGCGATGAGCGTCCCGATCGGTGCGTTGACGAAGGCGGGATCGCCGAGATAGCGCGCACGGTCCGCATAAGCGCGCTTCATGGCCTCGATCAGCAGATGCAGCGAGGCCGGAGATCCTTGCTTCAAATCGACGAGCTGGAAGCCTTCGAGGATGTTGAGCGTCTCCACCAGCACCACGCCGCCGGACGACGGCAACGGCATCGACACGATGTCATAGCCGCGATAGGTGCCGCGCACCGGTGCGCGGATCACCGCCTGATAGGATTTCAAATCGGCCGGCGTCATGATGCCGCCCGCGTCGCTCACGGCCTTGGCGAGTTTTTCCGCGACCGGACCTTCATAGAAACCGCGCGGACCCTGTGCGGCGACGGCCGACAGGGTTTCGGCGAGATCGCTCTGCACCAGCCTGTCGCCTTCGCCGAGTGGCGTGCCATCAGGCCGCGAGAAGATTTTGGCTGAGGTGGGCCAGCGCGCCAGGCGCCGGTGCCAGCCCGGCAGTGTGTCGGCAATGTCGTCGCTGACGACGAAGCCGTCGCGGGCGATCGCGATCGCGGGCTCGAGCAATTGCGCCAGCGTGAACTGGCCCGAGCCATATTTTTCCAGGGCCAGCGCAAGTCCCGCGACGGTGCCGGGCACGCCGACGCCGAGCGCGGAATCCCGCGACTTCGCCGCATCGGGCTTGCCGTCCGCGCCGAGGAAGATCTGCGGCGTGGTCGCAGCCGGCGCAGTCTCTCGATAGTCGATGGTGATGTCTTCGTTGCGCTCGGCGGAATGAATCACCATGAAGCCGCCGCCGCCGATATTGCCGGCGCGCGGATAGGTCACCGCCATGGCAAAGCCGGTCGCGACCGCGGCATCGACGGCATTGCCGCCGCGCCGCAGGATGTCCGCGCCGACCTGCGCCGAGATTTTCTCCTGCGCCACCACCATCCCATGCTCGGCGGGAACGGCGTGCACCGTGTCGAGCGCGGGCGGCACATAAGCTCGCCGCGCATCCTGCGCGGTCGCGGTTGGAAGGCTGAACGCCAGAGTGGCAATGAAGGCGAAAAATGCTCGCCGTGTCGAAAAAGACGACATCATCAAATTTCCGCCGCGGCCTTCGGCCAGTTCACACGCGCCGCCGCAATGCTATACGGTTTGACCCAAGAGAAGCAAAACTGTTCGTGATGAGGTCTGGACGATGACGACGATTACCTCGGATGCGCGCATCAAGGCGGAGCGGACCTTTCCGCCGCGCGCCGCCGTCGTCAGCTGGATCTTCTTCGATTGGGCCGCGCAGCCTTATTTCACGCTGATCACGACCTTCGTGTTCGCACCCTATTTTGCCACCGCCATTGCGCCGAATCCCGCTACCGGCCAATCGCTGTGGGGCTTTGCGATGGCTGCCGCGGGCCTCGCGATCGCGCTGATGTCGCCGCTGCTAGGCGCCATTGCCGATGCTTCGGGCCGCAGGAAGCCATGGATCGCTGGCTTCGGCGCGGTGCTGGTGCTGGCATCCTGCACGCTGTGGATCGGAAAGCCCGGCGATCCCTCCATCATTCCGCCGCTGCTCACCGCGGTCGCGCTCGCCAGCGTCGGCGCGGAATTCGCCACCCTCTTCAACAACGCGATGATGCCAACCCTGGTCCCGCCGGAGCGGCTCGGCCGGCTCTCCGGCACCGGCTGGGCGACAGGTTATATCGGCGGCATCGTCAGCCTGATGATCGTGCTCGGTTTGCTCGCCGCCAATCCCGAGACCGGCCGCACGCTGCTCGGGCTCACGCCTTTGTTCGGGCTCGATCCCGCCAGCCATCAGGGCGACCGCGCCGCCGGACCGTTGACCGGACTTTGGTTCATCCTTTTCGTGACGCCGATGTTCCTGTTTACGCCGGACTATCCGGCGAAGCGCCCGGTGCGCGAGGCGCTGCACGAAGGCCTGTCGGAGCTGAAGCAATCGATCAAGGGACTGCCGCAGCGGAAATCGCTCGCGGCGTTTCTGCTCGCCAACATGATCTACACCGACGGTTTGGTGTCGCTGTTTGCCTTCGGCGGCATTTATGCCGCGGGCACGTTCGGCTGGCACACGATCCAGATCGGCACCTTCGGCATCATGCTCGCGATCGCCGGCGCGTTTGGCGCATGGCTTGGCGGCAAGCTGGACGATCGTATCGGGCCGAAGCGTGTGATCGCCGGCAGCATGCTGGTCCTGCTGCTGGCGGTGGCGGCGATCCTGCTGGTCGACAAGGATTCGATCTTCTTCATCGAGGTCGCGCCGCCCGCGCCTGGCGGTGCAATGTTCGCCGCGGCGGCCGAACGCGCTTATCTGGTGCTGGGCTGCCTGATCGGTGCAGCCGGTGGTCCGCTGCAAGCCGCCTCACGCACGCTCCTGATCCGCCTCGCGCCGAAGGACCGCATCGCGCAGTATTTCGGTCTGTTCGCACTGACGGGGAAAGTGACGTCCTTCATCGGCCCGCTCCTGATCGGCGTGATCACCGCGGTGACGGCGAGCCAGAAGGCCGGCATGGCCGTGCTGGTGGTGTTCTTCGTCGCGGGGCTGGGACTGTTGATGCGGGTGCGAGAGTAGTTTCGTAGCCCGGATTCGCTTCGCTCCATCCGGGCTTCTGTAACGGGCCTTGGTTAGTCAATCCCTTTTTGCGTCATTCCTCTCGCCGGGAACCTGCTTCTGTACGGGATCGGCGCGGAGGCCGTCGCCTGATGGGGTTCTAGAGAGGAGCAGGCCGGCCAATCTACGGAAGCGTGATCGCATCGTGGGATGCGTCGACAACCCGGATGACGGCCTGACCTGGTCCATCGTCCCGGCGAAGGGACTTCGCTTCGGGAAGGCTGGTGTGGTGACCCGCCCGAAAACCTGTTCGCTCCTGTTTAGGCTGCGGCGGCGGTTGCCTTGGCAGTCGAGTTGAAAGGTACGTTGTCCTTGAGCATGCGAAGCATGATCACGGCGAGCTTGCGCGCGAGCGCCACTTTGGCCTTGTTCATGCCGGCGCGCTTGGCGATCCGCATTGCCCAGCTCTTGAGCTGCGCGCAGCCCTTGATCGGCTTGGTCAGGATGATGTGGG